>JAGGZU010000032.1 GCA_021161865.1 Thermoplasmata archaeon | reverse complement strand
TTAACGTAAGCCTGTCTTCTTTTAAGCATTGGATGGAGAATGGTATGGTGTCGCGTTTCTCCATTATTTTTTCCTTTATATTGTTTAGATTTCTTTGGTTTTTTTCTGCAAAAAGTATGTAGTTGTATGAGTTTGGAACCTTAACCACGTAAACCTTTGGGAAAACCTGCAGCAATGTGTTTCCAAGAATTTTAAGGATTTTTGTTCCATGACCTGCGGCAACGTTGATTTCAAGGATTCCATCGGGTTGCAGTATTTTTTTTACCTCTTGGAAGAATTCTTTGGTTGTCATGTGGTAGGGTATTGTGAGGTCTTTGTACACATCCAAAACAATCACATCGTATTTGTTTTGTGTTGTTTTTACAAAAAGTCTGCCGTCAGCAACGATTGGATGAAGATTGTGGTAGGTCATGTTGAAGTATTTTTTTCCAATCTTTATAACAAGAGGATCTATCTCAACACCGTCGATGGTAACGTTTGGGTATGCTACTGTGAAGCTTTTTGCTGTTGTTCCAGCTGCTAAACCTATTATGAGAACATTTTTTGTGTCGTTGTTGAACGCGGCTCCAACAACAAGATAATCCCAGTATCTACCTGTGAATGCTTTTCCTTGTATGTTTTTTGACCACACCCCTCTACCCTGGTTTGCCAGTAGATACCTTGTATCATTTATCTGTCGTATCTTAAGGTAGTAGTATGGGCTCTCACCTTCATATGTAACATCTTTTTCAGAAGATATGGTGTGGGGAATGAGGACTATGGAGGTGAAAACAAAGCATATAATGATCGCTGAAAAAAAGGTTTTTTTAAAGACTCCTTTTAGTGTGGTAATTAGAAGCGCTATGGATGAAACAGCGATTAACAGTAAAGAAAAGCCGATTATGGTGAAACGGGTCCCTATGGTGGGTATAAGTAGAAGAGCTGGTAGGTACACTCCTATTATGCTTCCTAGTGTGGAGACAGCGTAGATTCTACCCGATGTTTTCCCACTGTTTTCCAGTTTTTTTATGTTTAAACGGACTGCAAAGGGAATAATAGCTCCCAGTAGGGCTGTTGGTATTGCGAACAGTAGGAGGCTGCCAGCGAATGAGAGTAGGAAATCGTTGTATGAGAGTGTACTTAACGCCTTCGTTGCGAGTGGTAGAATGAATGAGGAGAGGAACGGTATCACGCCTATTAGTATGCCTGCGGTTAATGTTATGGTGTAGAACAAGGTAGTGTCTGGGTGTTTATCTGATATTCTGCCTCCAATGAAGTATCCTATGGTGAGGGAGACCATGATAATGCCTATGATGTTTGTCCACACATACAGGGAGGTGCCGAAGAATGGTGCCAGCAGTCTTGATGCTGAGAGTTCTACACCCATGGTTGAGATTCCGCATACAAAAACGGTTGTGTAAAGTATTATTTTTCCGCCACCTCTCATCGTAGATTGAAATGAGCGGGGAGTTATTTATTCTTCCGTTTTTATTAGGTTGTTTCTTATAGATGCACTAGGATTTGTATGTCCATCACATTTGTTCCTGTTAATCCAGTGAAAAGCAGATCATCGAGGGTTTTGAAGAAATGGTATGAGTCGTTGTTGCTGAGATACTTGTTTGTTGACAGCCCCTTAGCATCTGCACATTTTTTTGTGAAACCATCTGCTATGGCTCCTGCTGCATCGGAGTTGCCATCGATTCCATCTGTTGCAAATGATGAGAAAACAAAGGGGGTGTCTGCTATAAGGTCAACTGTACTTAGAACCATCTCTTGGTTTCTACCACCTTTTCCTTTTCCTTTGAGTGTGACCGTGGTTTCTCCGCCCGCTATTAATACAGAGTTGGGTTTTGCTGTGTTTTTGGCTTGTTCAACAAGTAGTTTTCCTGTTTCTCTGGCTTCTCCAGTTAAAGTTGTGGAGTAAATCATTGGTTTGTAACCAAGTTCCTTTGCTTTTTTGTACGCAGCCCTGCATGCCATTGTGTTGTTTGCAACAATGGTATTTTTCACTTTTTGGAAAACCTTGTCACCTGGTTTTGGTGTCTCCGCTATCTCTCCTTTTATTCCTTTGTTTATTGTTTCTTTTATGGATTTTGGTATGTTGTTCCACAGATTGTGTTCTTGTAGTATTTTTTTTGCGTCTTTGTAGGTGGTTGAGTCTGGTGCTGTTGGTCCAGAGGCGATAAACTCTATTGGGTCGTTAACTACGTCGGATATGATTTGTGATATGATGTTGCAGTTTGCGAGCTTAGCAAGTTGTCCGCCTTTCACATGTGAGAGGTGTTTACGTATGATATTGATTTCTTTTATGTCTGCACCTGATTTTAACAGAAGATCTGTTATTATCTGTATATCTTGGAGGGGTACTCTGGGTTTACAGAGGAGTGCTGATCCTCCACCGGATATGAGTACTATAAGTAAATCCTCTTTTTTTGTTTTTTTTATCATTGAAACTGCTTGTTCTGTTGCTTTTATGTTTCTCTCTGTAGGTATGGGGTGGTCCGCTACAAGGGTTTCCACGTTTTTATGATGTACCCTGTTTTTTGCGTCGTTGGTTATTACTATTCCTTTTTTTATGTTTAGTGTGTCGCATGCTGCTTGTGCCATCGGAACACTTGCTTTTCCGAAGGCAAGAAGATAAATACTTCCACGTTTAGAACGTTCAAAAAATGATTGTTTTTTGATGTGTTTTTTTACCGCCTCGTAAGAGTTTACAGCGTTTAATGCAGCATCAAGTACCAAAAGAACATCCTCCCTTATTTTTTTAATTTCCGTGGTCCTGCCGTTTCGAATTATCTGCTCAGCATTGGCGAATATCAAAACTCAACCCTCAGGTGAATTTGAGTTGTTTCATCAGGTTTTTTCTAAACTTTCTGTTGCCTGAGAACCCTTTCATCATTCCCTTTGTCATCCTGTAATACTTTAAAAGTTCCTTTACATCCTTGTGTTCCACACCCGCACCCTTGGCAATCCTCTTTATACGAGACGACTTGATTATCTCAGGGTTGTCAAGCTCCTCATCGGTCATTGAATCCATTATGTACCTGAAACGTTGCAACCTTCGCTGTGTCTCCTCCATGTCAACGTTTTTCATCTTCCCTGAGAAGTTACCTGGTAGTAACTCGCCTATCTTCTGCAGTGGACCCATGCCAGATAACATGTCCATCTGCTCGTACATATCACGGAGCGTGAACTTTCCAGACATAAGTCTTTGAGCAAGCTTCTCTGCATCCTTACCTTTAGCGCTTTCCTCAGCTTTTTCAAGCAACGCCTGTATGTCACCCATCCCAAGCAGCCTGGAGATGAACCTGGACGGATCAAATGGTTCGAAATCGGCTATATGCTCCCCTGTACCTATGAAAACGATTGGTGCACCAACCTCTGCTGCAGCGCTTAATGCACCTCCACCTTTGGCAGTACCATCGAGTTTGGTAAGAACTATACCTGTTATCCCAACAGCATCATGGAATGCCTTTGCCTGTGGACCTGCCTGTTGACCAACAGCAGCATCCATAACAAGCAGTTTTTCATCCGGTTTAATCGCTGAGAAAATCTTCTTCATTTCGGTGATTAGGTCCTTCTCGAGCTTATGTCTCCCTGAAGTATCGACGATAATAACATCTGCACTTCTTTTGAAATGCTCCACACCATGCTTGACAACAGATACAGCATCCTTTGCTCCTTTTTCTCCATAAAATGGAACCTCCGCCTTTTCCGCGATTTGTTTGAGTTGGTCATAGGCTGCTGGTCTGTGAACATCACCAGCAATTAGAACAGGTCTTAAGCCCTTTTTCTTGAAATACTGAGCCAGTTTCCCACAGGTGGTTGTTTTACCCTGGCCGTACAATCCGACCATCATTATTATCTGCTTCTTTATTGGGAGAGCACGTTTACTACCTACTATGGAGACGAGTTCATCGTAAACTATACGTATAACATGCTCCCTTGCGCTCATTCCTGCTGGTGGTTTTTCTTGAAGTGCTCTTTTTTCTATGTTTTTGGATAGTTTTAGAACCAGCTGAACGTTGACATCCGCCTGGATGAGTGCACGTTGTATATCCCTAACAATCTCCTTTATAAGCTTGGAGTCAACGGTAACAGCGCTTGCTATCTTTTTCAGGGTTCCCCTTAATGATTCACCAAGGTTTTCAAGTACCATGTTAACTGCAACATAACACAGGAGAGATTAAAAAGTATCGGCTCGATTATGCCATTCATAACACCAATCTTTTAAAAATGTTTTTTATAAATATAGACGAAATAGTTAAATATTGTTTTTGGGTTGTCTTGGTACGGGGTAGAATTATGTTACAAAAAATGAGTTTAAAAAGGATTTTATTCTTGTTACTAACAACCACAATACTTCTTTCCGCAACCGTTTCTGCATCTGTAGGTAAAGAGCTCAATAACAATAGTGGTTCAAAGTATATGGAAAAAGCAGCATCTGTTGGGGGCGACCTTGACCCGCTTGTAGATCTTAAGGTTACAGTCGCAATAAAAGAGATAAGAGCTCTTGATAACATCGATAGTTTCAGCAACCCCGACTTCTACCTCAAAATATACATTGATGGTGTAGAACATACAAGTCCAATTTGGTTAAACAAAAGGTATGTGACAGCAAACTGGTACGTGACACAGGATGTACCCGACGATAAAGAGTTCGTTAACATAACAATCCAGCTCTGGGATTGGAACGATGGCAAAGACAGGTTATGTGACATCAGTAGGAGCTATCAAGATAAGCCGAACAGCCGTGAGGTGAACTTGGTCTATAGTTTGAAATCGGCTCACTGGACCGGTGGTGACTACATTTTAAATGAGCCGACTCTTTTTGATCCAAGCGGTTATGGTAGGCTCAACGGATGTGATGACAACAGCATTTATGAGAACGACAGGGACTGCGAAATCATCTTTGATATTCATCAAAACGATTTTGATGGAGATGATATACCATATTGGACTGAAGTTAATGTTTATGGAACAAACCCGACCGTCAACGATAAAGGCAGGGATGACGACCATGATGGGGTTCCTATAGAATGGGAGTTTAAATGGGGTCATCATTTTTCGATGGTTTCATACAATCCCCCAAAATGGGTTGACAGATGGGATTATAATCCGTTTGTGTGGGAGGATCACAAACATATGGATCCAGATGAAGATGGTTTGGATAATGTGGAGGAGTATTTAACAAGTGAATGGGGTTCAGATCCTTTCAGAAAGGACATCTTCCTTGAGGTGGATCAGATGGAGATAGGACCAAACGGTGAAGGTGCCTATGTGCCTGACTTGTCAAAGGAACTGCTGAGAGATGCCTTCTCTAGGCATAATATAGGGATGCATATCAATGAGGGGTGGCCCGGTGGAGGTGAGATTATCCCCTTTGATATTAACACCTCCAACAGGGAGCTCCAAGAGTTTTACTTCGACTATTTCCTGCATGGTGATCCAAATAACTGGAAGAGAGGGGTTATGCACTATGGGCTCGTTGATTATCATTCAGACAGGTATGGAGGGTTTGTTTTCAGAACAACCGCTGATGGAAAACATTACTTACTGGATAGTTTCCAAGTTTCAACGTCTCATCTTGAAAACTTTCCATTTAAATATCCTTTGTTAAGCTGTTTTATACGTAAAAGCTTCAACCATGAGTATCAACGTGCAATAGTATATGCAAGCGCAATGATGCATGAAACCGGGCATACTCTTGGAATCTTTGGATGGAATGTCCCAGGGTGTGACAATCCACTGGCGGTCTTCCCCCACGTCTACTGGTTGAAGTTTAAGAGTTACCGAAGCTGTATGAACTATAACTATTGTTACAATCTTGTAGATTACTCTGATGGTTCACATGGTAAAAACGATTTTGATGATTGGAGTAACATAGATTTAACCCTGTTTCAAAGAGAATCCTTTTGGTGAAAACAATCATTTGAAGTAAAATTAGGTTCCGAAGGAAATATAAAGGGTTGGATGTTAACAGCTTTTGGGAGATGAACCCATTATTTAACCCTGTGTTATTTGCAAGCGTTGCGCGAAGCTACCTGTTTGACACAGATAGGGTTTGGCGAGCCAGTAGAGAGGAGTTGGAGCGTTACAGGGACAATGCTTTTAAACGTGTTGTTAAACATGCCTTTAATGTTCCACTTTACTACAAAAAATATAGGGCGGTTGGCATAAAACTTAGTGACATAGATGGAATAAAAGATATTGGAAAGCTTCCAGTGGTTAGTAAGGATGACTTCAGAAACGCTTCCCTCAATGACCTTCTACCTGTAGGGTCAGACAAAAATGGTTTTTCAATGGTGAGTACCTCAGGTTCTACTGGTAAACCTGTTACATTGTTTACCGA
>JAGGZU010000022.1 GCA_021161865.1 Thermoplasmata archaeon | reverse complement strand
GTTTTACTTTATTTTCAAGGGTTGTCTTGGGGTCAGCGGTTTTGCACTTTTTCGGTATTATGCATATCAAGAGAAGTATTTTCCAGTAGATGTTCATGGAGACGACTATAATGTAACTAATAATCATGAGAACTACGAAAACAATAGGTTTCCTTCTACCCCCATATGTTATTACAACATTGTTTCTTATGATGGTTTCAGGGTCTACGAGTATTGGTTCTACTATGCCTACAACGATTATAATTATTACTCAATAAAGATAAACGACGTTCATGAACATGATTTTGAATCAGTTTTTATATGGGTAAACAGCTCCTCCCAACAGGTCTCCTATATTGCTACCTCGATGCATCTATGGATGCACAGATACAGTATATGCAGCAATCACCCGGTTGTCTATGTTGAAAGAGGAGGGCATGGGATGTCTCTTGATAAAAAACTTATAGATGGGATACCCATGGTTTTTGATAAAGTTGGGAAAATCATAAGTTATAATCAGTTTAAGTTTGAAGATTTTTCAAATCTTAAAAAGCATGCAAAAGACGATCTTGACAGAAAAGGGTGCTATAAGACAGATGAAAAATCAACGGTTCATGTAAAGGCTCCATGGTTGAGGAATGTTTTTAATGATCCAGATGTGGTAAGAAGAAGTAAATCTAAAGAACATGTAAACACAAACGAACCCTCTAATTTACCATTAAAACATTATAACCCCATCTTTGATAAGATGAATAATGCAGGTAGGTTCTCATCTATAATACTCAAAAAGAGTTTCAGTCCCTCTTCTTTCGTGATATCCAAATTTCATCGTCTAGAGATTCGTAGGTCTCCTCTTCTGAAAGTCCGTCTTGGGTCTGTTTTATTGGTATAATGCTGCCATCTATTTTTTTTCTTTCTTTTGAGTACTTGAGTATCACATCCTTTCTTAGTTGCCAATAGTGTGTCCTCCACTCTCTCCCATCATAGAGTGTTGTCTCCTCTCTCTCTGTAGAGAGCATACCCTCTTCCTCGAGTATGTAAAACAGTTGTCGTCCCTCTGGATCAAGTACGTTGTCTATCACCCTGTCGTCGAAACCGAATATGTCCATGACAAACAAAGCATCTTTTCTAGCCTCTTCTATGCTTATTCCTATCCGGTTTGCAATAGCCCTGGATAGGTCATCGAGAGTAAGTACTGTCATAAAATATCACCCTTCACCTTTTCTTTCCTATTTTTTTCTTTTCGTTTCTTTTTTTTCATCCTCTTGCATTAGTCTGCATCAACTATCCTTCTTTAAGGATTACTATATTATTCTGTAAGATATAGTATTTAAATCTTACGTTTTTTTATGTTTGGAAGACGATTTTTTGTTTTGCGTTTAACTGATTTTGTCTAAAATTAATTTTTATATGAGAAAAAGTTTTACTTGTTTAGTGATTGACTTGGAAGCAAAAAGTGTTTACGTGTTTGTGAATAGTGGTTGTGTACGCAGAAAGTTGGATGCTAAAAAACTGTCTGTTTATTTGTTGAGGAATGGTTACAGGATTGTTGACAGACCGGATAAGTCTGATATAATAGTGTTGTTTGGTTGTGGTGTAACTAACGAGTTTGCTGACTACTCTTTGAACTTGGTTAAACGTTTTCAGCAGTATAACGCTGAGTTGATTGTAACAGGTTGTATCCCAGCAACTGATGGTGACAGGTTAAAAAATGTTTTTTATGGAAAAAAGGTTTCTACTAAGGAGCTGGATAAAATCGATGAGTTTTTTCCTGATGTTAAAGTAAGGTTTAGTGAGGTGGATGAACCAAACTGTTTTTATGGGAGTGATTATCTTGATCCTGTGACAAAGTTTGTTTTTGATGGTTTTTTAGACAAGATTTATTCGTTTAAGGTCAGGAATTATCTTGGTGGTACGTCTTATAAAACGATGATGCAGGAGAAGGATGCTTTTATTATCCGTGTGGGATGGGGTTGTTTAAATAATTGTGCGTTTTGCGCTACTAAGAGAGCGGTTGGTTCTCTTTTGAGTAAACCGTTGGAGGAGTGTGTTAGGGAGTTTAGGAAGGGTTTAGGTGAAGGGTACAAGTATTTTGTGTTAACTGGGGATGACACTGGTGCTTATGGTTTAGATTTTGGTGGTAGTCTTTTGGGTTTGCTACATGAGATTACTGCTATTTCTGGTGATTATGAGGTTTTTGTTGTGAATTTAAATCCTCGTTGGCTGGTTAAGTATATTGATGAAATGGTTTTGTTTAGTGAGAAGCAGATGAGCAGGTTAACTCATTTTGAGATACCTATACAGTCTGGAAGTGAACGTGTTTTGAAGTTAATGAATCGTTTTCATGATGTGGAGAAGTTGAAGGATGTTTTTAGATTGTTGAGGAAGTTTTTTCCTTCTTCTGTTTTGGAGACTAATGTTATGTTGGGTTTTCCTACGGAAACGGATGATGATTTTGATGAGAGTTTGGATTTTTTGAGTGAAGTCAAGTTTGATTATGGTTATATTATGGAGTTTCAGTCTCGTCCTGGTACGGTTGCTGAGAAACTTTATCCTAAGGTTTCGAGGAAGGAGAATTTGAGGCGTCTGAGGTATGCAAAAAAATATTTGAAGGATGTTGGTTATCGGACGATGGGTAGACCTTTTTGGCATTTAAATTCTTCTAAAGCATTGTTTTTGAATTTTTCTTATAGGCTCTAAAGTCTGGTTGGGACTGTTTGGTTCTTAAAGTTTTTAAATGATTAGTTTTTTTATTGTTTCATGTTAGATTTCTTTGGTGGTTTTACCGGTTTGGAAGATTATATTTTACCTGTTTTGAGAGCTGTTGTTGCTGTGGCTATAACTTTTGTTGTTTTGTCGATTATTTTGAATTTGTTGAAACGTGGTTTACTTGCAAAAGCTAAAACTAAGAAGTATAAATCAAATGTTTTGTTGTTTGTTAAAATAGTTAAGTACGTGTTTGTTTTGATTGCTTTGATTGTTGTAGTGTTTTCTTATTCTGGTTCATGGATGGAGCTTGGGTTGGTGGCTGGTCTTCTTACAGCAGCAGTTGGTCTTGCTTTGAGTAAACCGATCTCTGGTGTGGTAGCTTGGATTGTTATGGTGACAAAAAGGCCTTTTGAGATAGGCGATAGGGTTAAAATAGGGGGGGTTAAAGGAGATGTTAAAGACATAACCTTGACTCATGTTTTTCTTGACGAAATAGGTGGGACAACCAGTGGTGAGGAGGAGTCTGGGCGAGTGGTTGCCATACCTAACTCAACGTTGTTTGACAGCAACATAATCAACTACACGGCTTATAATGACTTCATTTTGGATGAAGTAACAGTCACTGTTACTTATGAAAGTGATTTAGATGAGGCTGAGAAGTTAATCAAAGAATCGGTTAAAAAAGTGATGATGGGTGTGTGGAAAAAACTCCCTGAGAGTCTCTCCAGGGAGCCTAATATTAGATTAGTGTTCAGGGATTCTGGTGTGGATGTGATTGTGCGGTATTACACGGTTGCAACTGAGAGAAACAGGTTGTCAACGGATGTCACCAGAGAGATTTTCAAACGCATTAGAAGTAGTAGGGATGTTGAAATCGCTTACCCGCATACCAGTGTCATTTTAAGAAACAAGGATGTACCAAATTTTTAAGTAGATAGATTGTCATGCATTTGAATCATGAAGTCTGATGTTGAGATTGCACGTTCTGCTGTTTTGAGACCTATTGAGGAGGTAGCTGTTGCTGCTGGGTTAAAAAAAAGTGAAATTGTTAGATGGGGAGAGTTTAAAGCAAAGGTTTCTTTGAAAGCGTGGAAAAGGGTTGCATCAAATAAGGATGGCAAACTTATTCTTGTGACAACCATTAATCCTACCCCTGAGGGTGAAGGCAAAACAACTGTGACCATTGGTCTTGCGCAGGCTCTTGCAAGGCTTGGTAAACGTGTTATGCTTGGTATCAGGGAGCCTTCTCTTGGTCCTATGATGGGTAGGAAGGGTGGTGCCACTGGTGGTGGCTACTCTCAGGTTGTTCCGATGGAGGACATTAATCTTCATTTTACTGGAGATATGCATGCTGTAACTAGTGCACATAATCTGCTCGCCAGTTTACTTGACAATCATATTCATCATGGCAATGTTTTTCATATTGACCCGCGGTATATTACTTGGCCTCGTGTTTTGGATGTTAGCGATAGGTCGTTGAGACATGTTGTTGTTGGGTTGGGTGGACCAACCAGTGGGGTACCTCATGAAGTTGAATTTTCTATTACTCCTGCTTCTGAAATCATGGCTATTGTATGTCTCTCTCAGAGTATTCTGGATTTGAAGGAGAGGTTGAAGCAGGTTATCGTGGCTTACACATATGATGATGAACCCATTACTGCCGGTCAGCTTCGTGCTGTTGGAGCCATAAGTGTTTTGTTAAGGGACACTTTGAAGCCTAATTTAGTTCAAACTATTGAGGGGGTACCAGCTTTTGTTCATGGTGGTCCCTTTGCAAATATTGCCCATGGAACAAGCAGCCTTATCTCTACCAAGATGGGACTTAAGTTAGCTGATTACTTTGTCACCGAAGCAGGTTTCGGTTCTGAGCTTGGTGCCGAAAAGTTTTTTGATATCGTATGTAGAGTTGGTGGCTTGAAACCCGATGCCGTTGTTCTGGTGGTCAGTATTAGAGCGCTTAAGAGACATGGCGGCGGGGATGATAAGGATGCCGTGGAAAAAGGGCTTTGTAATCTTGAGAAGCACATGGAAAACATTGAGTTGTTTGGTGTTCCATTTGTTGTTGCTCTTAACCGTTTCCAGTCTGATATGGATGATGAGATAGAGGTGGTTGAACGGTTCTGTGAGAGTAAGAATGTTCCTTTTGCTGTCGCTGACGTTTGGAGGCATGGTGGGGAGGGTGGTATTGAGCTTGCTGGTAAACTGGTTGATTTGATTCATAACAAAAGAAGCAGGTTTTCTCCACTTTATGATCTTAGTCCTCCTGTTAAGGATAAGATTGAGGTTATTGCAAAAGAGCTGTATGGTGCGAAGAGGGTTGTTTACACGGTCACGGCTGAGCACGATATAAGGCTTTGTGAACGTCTTGGTTTGGATAGTCTGCCTGTGTGTATCGCTAAAACCCAGTATTCTCTGTCTGATGACCCTCTACTGCTTGGTAGACCCGAGGGTTTCAAAGTGACTATCAGGGAAATTAAGTTTTCTGCGGGTGCAGGTTTCTTGGTTCCTATGACTGGAAAGATCACAACCATGCCTGGTTTGCCTAGGAAGCCACACGCGGAAAAAATGGATTTAGATGAACAAGGCAATATATATTTTTAATAATAAATATTACATTTTTGTTTCTTTAAAGACAACTTTATAAACTACTTTATTTTTTTACATACCGTATGTCTTTCAAAAAAGACTGTGTTTATTATGTTGAGTTGCCTAATCCAAAGAAACCGATATATGAGATAGGTGATGCATATCCAAGGGATTTTGAGCGTATCCCTGGCTGTTTGAAGGATAATTTTATCGATGGCAACCAAAGTTGTCCAGAAAACTGCCCTTTTTATAAAAAGAAGAGTAAAAAAAGAGGAGGGGAGATGGGATGAGCCTTAGTTTTTGATGTTGCTCGCGAGATACCGTGCACGTTTACCAACTATGAAGAGTTTCGCGATGAACTCTATCTCCTGAGCCTCAGCCTTATTTGTGATGGTTCCAACGATCAACATCAATTATTACTCTGTTGTTTTGCTTATAAACGGCTTATTGTACAAGTGTTATCAGAAAAAGTTTTACCAGCCTCTCAATATAGGGTTAAACAGATGAAAAGGGTCTTTGATTGGTTGAAGGGTAGCAGATACACCGAGCCGCTTTCTCCAGGCTGCAGGCTCTGTGCGGAGGGTGCTAAGATGGTGCTTTTGGTTACGGGTAGATGTTCTGCCCACTGTTTTTACTGCCCTTTGAGCAAAAAGAAGCTTGGTAAGGATGTTGTTTATGCGAATGAGTGGCAGCTTGATAATGAGGACGATATTGATAAGCTCTTTAAGGAAGCGAAGTATATTGAGGCAAAGGGTGCCGGTGTTACTGGTGGTGACCCCCTCATTGTTTGGGGTAGAACCAAACGTTACATCTCGTTGTTGAAGAAGCGTTTTGGGGAAGATTTTCATATTCATCTTTACACCTCTGGAGTAAAAGGTAGTGAGCACATCCCTGATTTGGCATCAGCTGGACTTGATGAGATACGTTTTCATCCTCCTCCACAGTTCTGGTCCAATATGGACAGCAGCCCCACAAAGAAACCTGTTCAGATTGCGCTTGCTGAGGACGTCGATGTGGCTATAGAGATACCTGCTATTCCCAATATGGATGCTGAGATCCTTTCTTTGATTCGTTGGGCTGATGAACATGGGTTAAAATGGGTTAATCTTAATGAGCTTGAGTTCTCTGAGACAAACTGTGATGAACTACTTAAAAGAGGTTTTGATGTGAAGAATGATATCTCAGCCGCCGCTAAAGGAAGTGAGGAGACAGCATACCACGTTGTTGATGAAGCCGCTAGAAACGATCCTGAGGTAGGTGTTCACTATTGTTCCTCATCTTTTAAGGATGGCGTTCAGCTTAGGAATCGTATCATGAGGAGAGCAAGAAATGTTGCTAAACCATTTGAGGTGGTATCAGATGATGGTACTCTGCTAAAAGGTGTGATTGTTTCTGACTCAGTTTCCCCCGCCTTGGTGGAGATGTTAAAACAACGGTTTGGCATACCTGATGGGCTTATCCTGTTTGATGAGGAAAAAAGGAGGGTGGAGTTGGCTGGTTGGATTCTTGAGGAGATTGCATCTGAGCTTAAAAAACAAGGGTTTGAGTGTTACCTCGTTGAGGAGTACCCAACTGCTGATAGGCTGGAGGTTGAGAGGATTCCTCTGCCAGATTAAAAAAATAGGGTCAGCCTAAACAATCGATAAACGAAAAAAGTATCATCTTTCTGAAAAACCTTTTTATACAACTCCTCTATTCCACATTCTGCATCTCCATTTCAATGAGAGCAGAACTAAGGAGGCTATAAGATGCCTATGTATGTACGGTTTAAGGTACCAAAAGAGCTGGAAGACCTAGCCTATGAATTAGTGGAAAAGGCTCGAGAAAAAGGAAAGATAAGTAAAGGCACAAATGAAGCAACAAAACAGGTTGAACGCGGCCAAGCTAAACTGGTTGTGATGGCAGAGGACGTTTCACCAGAGGAAATCCTTGCACACATGCCCTTACTGTGTGAGGAAAAAAACATTCCTTACACCTATGTTTCAAGTAAACAGGAGCTTGGCACAGCAGCAGGTTTATCTGTTGCAACAGGAGCAGTTGCAATTCTTTCTCCAGGTGATGGAAAAAACGACCTTGAAAACATGATTAAAAAGCTGGAAGAGGTAAAGAAGCAGGGTTAATATGATCGAAGGAATCCCGTGTGAGGTTGTTGAAATCATAGAACGTACAGGTATGGCCGGCGAGGCTATGCAGGTGAAGGTAAGGGTTCTTGATGGCAACGACAAAGGAAAGATTATAACCCGTAACGTCATAGGTCCAATCCAGATAGGAGACATCCTGATGCTCTCTGAAACCCAGAGAGAAGCAAAGAGACTTGGTAGACGATGAAGAGGAGTAGGTTATGGTAGAGAGAAGAATCTGTTCATTCTGTGGAAACGAGCTTGAACCAGGGACAGGCAAACTTTATATCAGAAAGGATGGGACAATCTACCATTTCTGCTCGAATAAATGTCAG
Source organism: Thermoplasmata archaeon (assembly GCA_021161865.1). GTDB lineage: Archaea > Thermoplasmatota > E2 > DHVEG-1 > B18-G2 > B91-G9. The sequence continues at coordinate 3,664 of JAGGZU010000022.1, read as the reverse complement.
AAAAACCTGCTAAAATTGAAACGTGTTCCAAGAAAGGTTAGATGGAGCAGGTTGTATTCAAAATCTTGAGTGGATAAGGGATGCAGGTACAGTTACCTTATGGTAAAGAAAAAATCAACTTGGAGGTACCTGATAAAAACCTTCTGGATGTTGTTGTTCCGAAGGAGTACATTGCTCCAGATCATCCAGAGGTTATCATACGAAAGGCTGTTCTTAACCCTCTTGGTAGCGAAAGACTTTCAGAGATAGCAACTGAGGGTGACAGGGTTGCAATTGTTGTTGATGACTACACAAGACCCTGTCCAACACAGGAGCTTTTACCGCCTGTGCTTGATGAGTTGAGAAGAGCTGGTGTTGAGGATTCCGATGTTTTGATCATTATAGGAACCGGCACCCATAAGCCGCCGTCCTTTGATGTGATCAGAAATATTGTCGGTGATAAAATCTCAAGGAACTACAGCATCATAAGTAATGACATCAACAGCTGTCAGTATGTCCACGTTGGCAAAACCAAAATGGGACATGATGTGGAGATACTAAAAGAGTATGTTGAAAGTGATGTTAAGGTGATTCTAGGCGATATAGAGTATCATTATTTTGCAGGCTATGGCGGGGTACGTAAGAGTATATTGCCAGGAGTTTCTTCAGGTAAAACGGTGCAGCAAAACCATAAGTTGATGTTTCATGAGAACGCACGTGCAGGTGTTCTTAAAGATAATCCTATACATTTGGAGATGAACGATGCTATGCATCTCGCTGGCTGCGATTTTGCTTTAAACGTAGTTTTGAATTCACATAGAAGGGTTGTCGGTGCATGGAGTGGTGACCCTGCTGCTGTTCTTGATGCAGGTGTTAAACTTGTTGATGAAATGTACAAGGTTAAGGTAAAAGATAAGGCGGATATAGTTGTCACTGCAGCCAACGGTTACCCACACGACATCGACCTCTATCAGGCGTATAAAGCGCTTCACACAGCGTTACCCGCGATAAAGGATAATGGGGTTATAGTATTAGTTGCTGAATGCAGTGGGGGACATGGCAACGAGATTTACAGAACGTGGATGGAACGTTACAAGACCTCCGAGGAGATTAAAAAAGCGCTTATGAAAAACTTTGTTATGGGTGCACATAAAGCATATTATCATCTGAAGGCTATAGAGAACCATCCAGTCATCCTTGTATCAAACATGGATAAGGAGGAGGTTGAAGGATTGTTTCATCTCATCCACGCACCTGACGTTCTGAGTGCACTTAAAAAGGCTTTTGAGATCGCTGGAAGTGATGCAACGGTTCGGGTTGTTCCTCAGGGCACATCAACTCTTCTGGAATTAAGTGATTAATTTTTTATATAGAGAAAACCTTTAGTTTTATTGGATGGGACATCAAAGGATGGATGCACCAGATGATGAATCTTTTAGTGTAAACTGTTTTGCTTCTGAAAGAATATATGAGCCTGCAGGTGGTTTTTTACAATGAGTGAACCTGAGATAGTTAGAGAGCTTAGAAAAGCTGAAGAAGCTGGTCTGCTACAAACCGTGATTAAAAATGAGGAGAGGAAGAGCTTTACTGAAATGGATGATGAGAACACCCGTTTGATACAGAGTATTTTTGATGGTCTGCAGGATGGTTTAAGTTTGCTTGATACTGATTTCAATATTTTGAAGGTTAACCGTTGGATGGAAGAGCTTTACAGAGATGAGATGCCTGTTGTTGGTAGGAAATGTTATGAGGTCTATCAGAAACGTAACTCGGTTTGCCCCTGGTGTCCCTCTTTGAAGGCTTTGGAATCTGGTGAAACCAGGAGTGCTTTGGTTCCTTACCCATCTGCTGAGAAAACAATTGGGTGGTTGGAGCTTTCCGCTCATCCTGTTAAAGATGAGAATGGTGTTGTTGTTAATATCATAGAGCATGTGAAGGACGTCACTGAACGTAAAAAAATGGAGGAAAAACTGAAGGAAAAACTGAAGGAGCTTGAAACCTTCTATAAGGTCGCTGTGGATAGAGAGCTTAGAATGATCGAATTGAAAAGAGAGGTAAATGAGTTATGTGAAAAATGTGGAGAGAAACCAAGATATGCCATCGATAAAATTGAGACAGGTGGATAGATGTTATTGGAGGGCATAATATCGATAATATCTCTATCGATTGGTATACTTCTATGTGTAATTCTGATATATCTATTACATCACCATAAAAAGGAGGAGAGTAGCACCTTCTTTTTGATGCTTATTGTTTCGATACTGGTATGGGCTACCGCTTTCATGTTCGAGATAATAGCCTCCAGTGAAAATCTCATGATGTTGTTTGCAAAGATACAGTATATTGGTGTTTCCCTTGTTCCCGTAGCATGGTTTTCCTTCTGTTCAATATATGCAGGAAAGTTTGATAATATGGTCAGAGGCAGATTGTTTTATCTATTGACTATTATCCCCATCTTAACGATCATTCTGGTATTTACAAACGAATCTCATGGACTAATATGGAGTAAAATAGATTTTTCAGATATCGGTGTATACAAAATACTTACACCCATCCATGGAACATGGTTCTGGATTCACACTACCTATTCCTATCTTCTTATAGCTACTGGCAGTCTGTTAATTATATGGAAATCTCTCTCCATATCATCCACCCATACCAAGAGATCTATACTTCTCATATCTGCTGTAGTTTTGCCTTGGATTGCAAATATACTATATCTTTTGAAAATAATGAAATCTGACTATACAGCCCCCGCATTTGTGGCATCAATATCTCTACTGTTCCTCGGAGTTTATGGATACAAACTTGTGAACGTTATACCCATAGCAAGAAACATTGTTGTTGAGGGTTTAGATGATGCAGTTGTTGTTCTGGACAAGAACTATAGAGTAGTGGATATGAATCCCTCTGCGGAGAGGCTATTGGAGATATCCACAGATAAAGCTATTGGACTAGAAGCATCGCAGGTCTTTGACAGATGCCCAGAGGTTATCGACCTTTGTAGGCCTAAGAAAAGTGAAAAGAGAAGTATATGTATAAAGGAAAAAAACGGTTCAATTAAATACTACGATGTTAAAGCCTCCCCATTGTATGATAAATCCAAAAGAATTCTTGGCAGGTTGATTGTTATCAGAGATATAACTGAAATTAAACAGACAGAAAGCGAACTCAAAGAAAAAATAGAGGAACTAGAGAGATACAAGAAGGTCACAGTTGGAAGAGAACTGAAGATGATAGAGCTTAAAAAACAGATAGAAGAGCTCCAGAGAAAACTTTCTGGAGGTGGCGATGTTCCAGTTTTCTGAATCATCTCTATGGCTACTTCCTACAATATCCGTATACGTTATTGTAGCATGGTTTGTTCATCTCTATTTAAAAGATAGAGACAAAAGAAAACTCCTGTTCTCAGTCGTTTTTCTGCTAGCCTCGATAGATTATATTTTGTTGCTTATAAATTATCATCTCTCAAGTAATCTCGTTCTCTACAACGCCTATCTATTATTGTCAGTACCTCTTCAGGTTGTTATATTGATGGCGGTTGTTGAATCCATCTATGAAATAAAAAATTTTGATAAGGCGTTTAATATATTTGTTGCATTGTTTACACTTCTGCTTTTGACGGCGTTTATACCAGTGTCTTTAAGGGAAATATTGAAGCCCGTTAGAATATTGATAGCAGCTG
>JAGGZU010000129.1 GCA_021161865.1 Thermoplasmata archaeon | reverse complement strand
GTGTTTCTGCTTGTTGGTGCTATGGCTTACCATGATCCTGGAGTTAAGAAAACAGGGCGTGTTTTGATTGATGAGTATCATAGTGAATGGGAGAACACAACTAAAGCTATGGATACAGAATGGTATGGTATGCTTTCTGTTTATAATTATTATTCTTGGGCAGATTGGCTTGATAAGTACTACTATGTTGACATAAATGTGAACAGTACTTTAAATATGAGTTTGTTAAAGAACTATGATGTTTTGATTCTGAAATGCCCAACAATCCAGTATTCAGATGAAGAGGTCAGCGCCATCGTGCAGTTTGTGAGGGATGGTGGTGGACTTTATCTTATAGGCGATCACACTAATGTTTTTGGTATGAACTCTTTTCTCAATCAGGTCTCAGAGAGGTTTGGGATCAGGTTCAACTATGATGCAACCTATCAGGTGCCTACCGGCTGGTTTTCCAGGTATAAACCTCCATCCATGTTAGCTCATCCTATTGTTCAGCATGTAAAAAGGTTTGATTTCCTAACATCTTGCACACTTTCTGCTCCTTTGACAGCAGAGGATGTTATAACAGGTTATAATTTGTTTTCAGAGACAGGAACCTATTCAACGGAGTTCTTCTTCAGAAGTATGAAGGATATACCAGATGAGGAGGCAGGTGTTTTTCTTCAAACCGTAGCTCTGGAATATGGCAAGGGAAGGGTTGTTGCTTTCACAGATAGCACAGTTTTTTCCAATTATGCTATGTTCATGGATGGATATCCAAACTTCACCCTTGGAACTATAGAGTATCTGAACCGAGAAAACCTTCTTCCTTATCTTAATGCAGTATTTGGTGTATTTGCTTTAGGTGCTGCTGTGTTATCCGTCTATCTCTTGAGGAGAGAAAAAAGTTTCAGAGTGTTGTTTACTTTTGTGGTTATAGGTGCTCTTTCATTTTCTATTGCAGCGCCCGCTTTTACAGCTTTGAATGAGTTTTATTATCCTCTTCCACAGCCTCACACGGATTTCCCAAGGATATGTTTTGTATCGGGTTATTCAGATTTTAACATAGAGCCGCAGCCTGCGATCTCTCCCCCACCATACAGTAAACAGTTTGATACTTTCTTCATATGGACACAGAGGGTTGGTTATGTGCCCTCGGTTGAAGAAACATTGAGGGATGCTGTTGAGAAAGGTGATGTTGTTGTCATCATAAATCCTGTTAAAACCTTCAGTTTGGAGGATAAGAAACTGGTTAGCAGATATCTTGAAAAAGGAGGAAATTTAATACTTATGGATTCCATTATCAATCAGGATTCCACTTCTAATCAACTTCTTGGTTTTCTGTATGGCGACACCTTTAAGCTGCAGGTGATGACGGATATGCATACCCTAGAGGTGGGCAACTCAACAGGTGAACAAGGTCATCTTATTGCAGGTCCTTATCTTGCTATTGTGGGTAGTGGTTTCACATACTCTGTACTTAATGATGATAATCATACAGCTGTTGCAGTGAAGGATTATGGTGAGGGAAGGGTTATTGTTGTCGTGGATTCTTACTCTTTTAGTAATGCTATGATGGGTGGTTCCTTTACAGTTCCAGATAAGACGCAGAGAGCAATATATGAGACCGAGTATTATATTCTTGAGAATCTTGTGGGTGGAAAAAGTTATACGCCGCTTAATATCTCTTAAAATCAGTGTATTGAAGGGACATAATATCTATCGATTTTTTTGATTACTGAGACAGCAGCTTTGTTACTTTGTCAACCTGATCTTTGTGTGCTATAACTGTTATTTTGTCTCCTGCCATTAGTTCTACGTCCTCTGTTGGGATGATAAACCTATCCTCTCTCTCTATTGCTATTATCAAACATTTTTTGGGTAAGTCTATTTCTTTTATGGTTTTTCCGGATAGTTTTGAGTCGTTTGGTAATGGTAAGCGGAATATGTGAGCTGTTTCTCCGACGTTCATGAAATCAACTATTGTTGGATATTTTATCGCTCTGTAGAGATTCTCGGCTATTATTAGGTCTGGATTTTTTACAATGTGTACCCCTTTTTCCATGAACATTGGTATGCTTTCTTCTTGGTTTACAAGTGAAACCAGGTGTTTAACACCCTTGTTTTTTGCAAGGGAGACAACCATTAGATTTATTGCGTCATCACGTATGGTTGTTGCAAGTACGTCAGCTTTTTTAACCTCTGATTCATCAAGGGTTTCTTCTTGTGTTGCATCTGCGTTTATGGCTACTGCATCGTATTTTCTTGCTACCTCTTCGCATCTCTCCTGGTTTTTATCTATGATTATGACATTGTTGTTCTGTTTTTTATCCTTCAACGCTATTTCGGTTAAGCGTTGACCTATACGGCCTGCTCCTACTATGACGATATACATAACAGTCCCCTTTCCTAATCTTCACACGATAAATTTCTCCTCCTTCTTAAAGTTTTTGTTTTATTTATCCCTAAGTGTTTACTTCATAAATCTTATATGTTGTTAAAGTTTATTAGTTAACCTCTAAGTTTAAATTAATGTGTTTGGTTTTTTGAATTAACCAAAGGAAATAGGTTTACAGAAAAATCTTTTATATATGACAAAGGGCATAACAATTGTGTGCTGGAGCGCAGAGGAGGAAACCGTTCAACTCTAATGCATTATATATTAGTTGCTGCTATAGTCTGCATTCTTATTACCACCTCAGCTATTGGTTCCATGCAACTGAATAGAAGTTACATTATTTCTCCAAGCAGGGATGTTTCTTCCTACGTTAGACCACAGGTTTTGAAACAACTCGAATGGGAGTTTCCACCCGGTTTTGAACCAGGAACATTTCAAGACTACATCAAACATCGCCCTTATTCTAAGGCACATTTCATAGCACCATACGCTTGTGAAAAACGTTCTAAGAATTCTAAAGTGGATATTTCTGTACTTGTTGAAAACTCGCTTTACAACTCTATTGAGGATAATCTCATTCAGTATGTGCAGGACCTTGAGTCGATGGGGTATGTTGTTTCTGTTGAATTACTTGCAGGTGGAAACCCTGAGGAGGTTAAATCTTGGGTTCGAGATCAGTACAACGAGGGTGCATCAGGTGTTGTATTCATTGGCGATATTCCTGCGGCATGGGTTAGGGTAGGTGATGAAACTTTTCCCTGTGATCTTTATTATATGGACCTTGATGGTTTATGGGTTGACAGTGATGAGGATGGTGTTTATGATGTACATGAGTCTGGAAACGGCGATATGGGGCCTGAGCTGTATGTTGGTAGATTGTTTGTTTCAACCTTGTCTTGGGGTTCCGAAGCAGGTCTGGTAAACGATTATCTGGATAAGGTACATAGGTATCGTACGGGTGAACTGGTTGTTCCGTGGCGTGGGTTAGAATACATTGATGAAGACTGGTATGATATGGATGTTCATCTTAACGATATCTATGGCAAAAACGTTTCGCGTTACGATTTAGGTTACCATACTACAGCCCAGGATTATCTTAAGAAACTTAGTTTGGGGCAGCATTTTGTGCAGGTGTGTGCCCATAGTTTCTCTGGTGGACATCATTTTGGTACTCGACCTACTGAAGCAGTTGCCTATGCGAACGTTTATGTTTATAGTCCTTCTGAACGTGAGGGTTTTCTTTTTGTTGGAAGCGATGATGGGGCGAAGGTTTGGTGGAATGGAGAGAATGTTATAACCGCTGATGTTTATGATAAGGGGTGGTCTGCTGATGAGTATAAAACACTTGTTCATTTGAAGCAGGGTTGGAACAGGTTGTTGTGTAAGGTTAGCCAGAAGGGAGGTAAGTATCTTCTTTCAGTAAGGTTAACCGATTTGTCGTATCAGCCGTTTGATGATTTAACTTATCAGACAAGTAACCCATTGGTTGCAGGACCAGAGGCTCCCTATATAAGAAGTTGGCTTGTCAATGGTTTTCATCAAGATGTTCCAGAAAACTTCTATCAATATCTCACCACCAATTATCTTGGTGTCAATGAAAGTAATGTTGTGCCGGAGGAGGGTGAGGAGATGGGCGGATGTGTTTGGACACGTGTTGATAATGGTTATCCTTACGTGGATTTGGATGATTATTTTGGTGGTGTAGACTATGGTGTTTCTTATGCTTTTACAACAGTTTATGCTGAGAGAGAAACAAACTGTCAGCTTTGGTTGGGGTACGATGATGGTATGAGGGCTTGGCTTAATGGTGAGGAGATACTTTTTGATAACCGTTATGGTGGCTTTGAGCCTGATATGAAAAAGATCAATGTTACGTTGGTTGAGGGAGAGAATCATCTGCTGTTGAAGGTTTCTGAGTGGATGGGTGAACATGGTTTCACAGCCAGGTTTTGTGATGAGCATGGAAACCTGGTTGACGGGTTGTCTTATGCTTTTCCACCTAAACCCGTCACATACATTGGTACTTGGTTGGTTGATGGTGTGTATGAGAACAAGAATCAAAGTACTAGGCTTAACACGGATTACCTGGGTAATGAGTCAACGGTGGCACCGGCAGAGGGAGATGATACAGTGGTTGGTGTGTGGAATAGAGGTATAGGGAATGGTTATCCATTTGATCTCGGTGGTTTTTTTGATCATGGGGGTTGGGTTTTTTCAAGTGATATACAGGATTTGGATCCACCTGTTTTGTTTTACAACCTTTTTTCCTGTGGGCCTGGAAGGTTTACGGATGAAGATTATTTAGCTGGATCCTATATCTTTCACACCTCTTATGGTTTGGTTACTGTTGCTTCCTCTAAAAGCGGGAGTATGCTTAACTTTGAAGATTTTACAAAACCTGTTGCTGAGGGGATGAGTGTTGGAGAAGCGTTTTTCACGTGGTTTAACAAACAGGCACCTTTTGAGGAGTGGGAGAAGGAGTGGTATTATGGGATGGTGTTATGTGGTGACCCTACTCTTCACGTTTTTCCAGCTAAAGTATCTGCACCAAGTATAAGGATCGTTCGTCCAGTGGATAGACTCTATCTCTGGGATAGAGAGTTGTTTCCTCTGCGGAAACCATTGGTAATAGGTAATTTGACTGTTGAGGTGGAGGTACTCAACTCTGGCTACGGTATCAGAAATGTTTCCTTTTATGTGGATGGCAACTGTGTGTATGTTGATGAAGAGTATCCTTTTGAGATGGTGCTTGGCGATTATTTTGTTGGAGATCGTAATGTTAGGGTTGTTGCATGTGATTTAGGTGGGCAGTTGGCGGAGGATGAGGTTGACGTGTTTGTCTGTAATTTGGGTTTGTTTTCAAGATTATCCAATATTTTTTACTAATATAATTTATTTTTAAATTTAGTTAACTTATAAGCTTAACTATTAAACTTTGTTACACAAATTTAGTGGTTAATAAAATATAGTATCAAAAATTTAAATAATTACTTATTACATGCTAGTGTTTATCTATCACACTAAATTAGAAATGTATTGATAGATAATATCT
>JAGGZU010000092.1 GCA_021161865.1 Thermoplasmata archaeon | reverse complement strand
TCCGGTATCATGCTTGTTGTTGCTGTTACGCCAACAATATCTGGGTCAAAACGCTTTATCCGTTTCCTTAGTTGTTCAAAAGATATGTTTTCTGCTATTGAATCAATTATCTTCACATCATGTTCATCTCTCACCATCGAGGCAAGGTACGCTAGGCTGAGTGGTGGACCTGTTGTTCCTACAACCCGTTTTATTGCACTGTCTGTTGGTGGTGAAATAAGAAGGATTTTCATGTCTCTGTTTTTACCCCCTTCAGTTTTTTTAAAAAGTTTATTGCATTATCTATTGTTTTGAAGGCTCCTTTCAGCTTATCTCGATATCTTTTGTCGAGTTGACGAATTGATTTTTCGGTATCCTCCAGTAGTTTTAGGAAATGGCTTAGCCTCTCATTTACGATGTCTGCAAGATCAGCTTCTATCGTGTAAACGTTTTTTCCATCCTGTCTTATCCTTCTTATATGTCTCAACCCTATGGCATGGTTTAAAGCATTGATGGTTGTTGTGTAAGCATAGTTTATGCGTTTAGATATCTCCCTGGCTGTTAATGGTTTCTCTGAAAGCGCAAGTGTAGCATATATGGATGAGCATATCTCACCAAACCCCCAGTGTCTGAGAACCATCTTCAGGTTGTTCTCTACTTGTTTAATTTTGTCCATAATTTATAGCCTCCACTTAAATATTAAATATATGAGATTTCTCATATCTATGATACAAAAAACTATATTTAACCTTTTTGGTGAACGCTCCTACCTTTTACCATCAACTCCTTATGCTCTACCAGCATGGCAACAACCTTTTTTCTACCAGAGTCAAGGAGTCTCCACACTGTGCCTCTCGAAACCTCCATCCTTTTTGCTGCTTCTTCTTGACTCAAACCTTTGTAATCAACAAGTCTTAATGCCTCAAGCTCATCCCTGTACAACTCTATGACTCCGGAAGCCATTCTTTTTGGTATCGGCGAAAAAAACTCTGCATCAGGATTGAATCTGATGCACCTGTGTTTTACAGGTCTAGGACTCATGATGACCAAATTCTTCTTTACTCTTCCAGTCCTTGTCCGTATCGAGCCTGTTTTTCAGAAAGGCATCCACTACCTCCTTGACCGTTCCGGAGGCCCCTGTTACAACATCTATTCCAAGTTGGTTGAAGAAGTCAACAGCTCTTCCGCCCATTCCGTATGCAATGACAACGTTGCCCCTGTTTTCCTTGACAAAATTCGGTAGGTCTCCAGGTCCGTGCTCCGCGAATGGTACTGGCAGAACCTCAACATTTTTTATTTCACTATTCTCCACATCAACAAAGGCATAGTAGGGGCTTCTCCCAAAATGCATGCTTATTCTACTTTCTAAACCATTATTGTTACTACATGGTATTGCTATTCTCATTTCACATCACCATTTTGTGCATATGCACATAAAGTATATTAGTCTTTTGTTTTGTTATCTGTTGCACATCATTTAGGGATGAAGCCTGTGATATCGAAACATTATTAAAACTAAAAAAGTTAATTTTTAAATATAGTAAATATATAAAGATAAAAAATTAGTGTTTTTGGTTAAACATAAGTCAACTGTCTATCAACCAACATTTTCAGTATATTCTTTAACAGACTGTCGTTGTTTAATCTGTTAAATATCCTCTGCATCAACGTCAGGTGTACAAACGCATCCTTTGGATCATCGTTTGTAGGACTGGTGGCATTATTACCTGGTGGAGTCTGAGTGTTATCATCCTCCTCTTCTTTAGAATCCTTTGAATCACCAACTTGGGGTATCTGCATCGTGTTATTCTCTGCTTCATCTGGTTCATCAAAAGTTGATGCATTTGCATTACTATTATCATTTTCCTCTATTGGCGTTGGATTGATGCCACCTGTTTTAGTTTTATCTTTAAGTGAAGAACTGGCATTATCCTCAGGCACATCTGCATTGTTGTTTGAGTCATTATTGGGTATGTAGGAAGTGTGTTCTTCATCCGTCAGTGTTGGCAGGTGAATATCTGGAGGAGAGATGGTAATATCTTTCACATTTTTCCTAGAAATAACAGGTGTGGGAGTCCTAAGCGATTTATTATGACTGTTGTTGCACCCTACAGGTACATCGTGATTCCAGGTTTCCGGTGTCCATCTCCACACTGTTATCCTTCCTTCTCCAACTCTGCTTCCTGGTGGAGCCACTCCACCGTTTGACTTTATATATACATAGCCTACCTTGTCACTGTTGAAACCGCAGCCCGGTTTTTTACTGGGGTATATCGTCACTGTTATCGTGTGTTTTTCTCCTCTGGAGGTCCCACTCGTTGGAGATACCTCTATCCATGAGGAGAGTGTGTTGAAGGAGTAAGTGAGAACGCCGCTTCCTGAGTTCCATATTTCAAAAGTCTGAGAGGTTCCATCTGGGTCATTTGGACTGAACTCAAGTCTGGGAGGCCAGTATTTTAGTGTGGGACCATCTTTGCCGTTAACCACATTTATCCTTACCTCCATGGTTGCCCGTTCATCTCCACATACCGCGGTTACATGAGCAACGTGTGTGTATCTTAGCGTTCCACCATAAAAATCTGCGTAGAACGGTGTTTTTGGTATTGAGAGATTGCTGGTGTCTATGAGTATCTCATGCAGCATTGTATGAGAAGCCTCTGGAACCAAACTACCCTCACTTGGGTATACGGTTATCCAGTTTTTCTCTTCAGGTTTTGCGTTGACGGGGTATTCTACCTCTATCTTGTAGTTGTAGACTTTTTTGTCATCTTTTGTTGTTCCGTACCATACACCAAAATCCTGATAGGTTGTTTTGCCCTGGGGTATCTTCATGTAACACCAGTTTAGCCCAGGAGTGATATGCAGCCCTTTCCCAGAATATGGTGAAGTCACGTTGTCTCCATAAACTGCGTAGGACGGCCCGCTGTTTTTAGGATTAATAGAAACTATATGTGCATCGTTGTTTAAATCTACGGAGGCATTGGATATACTTAATATGGGAACCAGCATTATTAGAGCTGTTAAAAAGATGATAACTGTGTTTATTTTTTTCAGGGTTTTGTTCATTTAATTGTCCTCCTTAGTTCTATAACCCTTACCGAAGGGATTTTCATTATCTAATTAATATTATAATAATATAAATAGTTTATTGTATATATTATGTTTTGTTTGACAAGATCCTTCGTTACAACCTAAAAAATAGAGCAGATCCTCTCCAAGAGATCTATACCATTATCAACAAAAACGCTGTGCATACGGCCATACTCGCTATCCCTGTTACTGTACCAAACTTCAGCCACTCTCTGTTTGTTATCCCATGGCCGTATCTCTTTGACAGCGACATTGTGATTACACCAGCTGAGGAGCCTATCGGCGTTATGTTACCTCCCAAACCAACACCCATAGCAAGAGCCCACCACAGCAAACCAGAGTTGTAATCCACCATCAGTGAAGAAACAACAGGTATAAAGGCGGCGGTTATAGGGATGTTGTCAACGAACGCTGATGATATACCAGCAACCCAGAGTATGAGAATCGAGATCAGTAGCACGTTGGAGGAAATCGAAGCGATTCCATTGGCAAGCCCGCTCAGCAGCCCCACTTCATCCAGTCCGCCAACAAGAGCAAACAGAGCGATGAAGAATACCAGGGTAGGCCATTCAACTGCTTTAAAAGCTTCTTTTGGCCCCTCAGTGGAGATGACAAGAGCCATCACACCACCTGCAAGAGCAACAAAGGATGGAGATATTCCAGTATAACTCTGAGAGGCAAAGAAGAAAATCATTGCAAAAAGAAGATAAAGGTAGTATTTCATCTTCCTTTTGTTCCTTATGTACCTGGAGGGATCCAGTTTCATCAGTTTATCAATATTTTTTGCTTCAACTCTTCTCCATTTCCTATAAATAACTCCTGCAAGGATTGTTGAAACAATCAACGCCACCATCACAGGAGGAAAGAGATGAACAACGAAATCATTGAATGTATAACCTGAGACGAGTCCTATCATTATGTTCGGTGGATCCCCGATCATTGTACCGACGCCTCCAATGTTTGAAAGCACTGCTTCTCCAAGCATCACAGGGATCGGGTTTATCTCCAGCATCTCAGCGATCTCAACAGTGAGAGGTATCATCAACAGTATTGTTGTTACATTGTCTATAACCATAGAAACAAATGTTGTAATCAAACTTAAATAGAGGAAGATAAGCCATGGGTTACCTTTGGAAAGTTTTATAGCCTTTATCCCTATGTATCTGAAAAAACCTGTTTTTTCCATGAGTCCAACGTAGGTCATCATCCCAAAAAGGAGGATAACCACCTCCCAGTTCACATGCAGCAGAGCTTCTTCAAAGTTCATAAAATCAAATGCGTACCCAGCAGATACCATCATAAATAAACCAATCAATGCCGCTACACTTCTCTCGAGTCTTCCACTGAATATTAGAATATAGCTTATTACGAATATTGCAATAGTTATTATCTGCGGGAGATCCGTTTTTCCCACCTCTTTTTAATGCAGTGAACAAGGAGAACAGGAACTGGAGAATGCGTGCAGACAACCTGTGTAACATGCCCAATGTAACGCCAGAAAAGAAAACTTCTGCCTGTACCCATCACCACCAAGTCGTTTTCCTTTGCATGTTCAAGTATTTTTTTCACAACATCCCCGGTTTCCAGTGTTTTTTTAACCTTAACGTTTAGAAAGGATGCCTTCCACTCAGCGTTTTCAAGGACACGATGCGCATGCTCTTTCTCGTTTTCATCCTGCATTACGTACAGGACCTCAAGGTTGGCTTTGAAAGTTGATGAAAAGAGTATAGCAAAGTTTTTGGCTCTTTCAGACCTCCTTGTGCCATCGGTTGTAAACAAAACATTCTTTATCGGATACTGCTCACACTCATTGGCAAGCGCAAGAATTGGAGTGGTACATCTTTTAATAGCATTCTTAACCGTGGAACCCATTCTTTGAGCGGAGGCAGTGGTTTTTCTACTGTAAACCCGCAGGGCAACAAGGTCTGCATCCCTTTTTTTGGCGTACTCCATTATCTTTTTTGATGGAAGCCCCTCAAGAACCCTGGTTTTTATGTTATGTATTCCCTCCTCTTCAAGTATAGTTCTCCCTCTCTCTACAGCCTTTTCAGCGCTCTCCTTCATCTCTTTGTATAGCAGGGTTGTAAGCTGCACCCCTCGTTCGTAGGTGTTTATCACGCTGATAACATAAAAATCTGCGAAGGGAAAAGCCCTTGCCACATACCTTATAACATGATCTTCCAACCCATAACCATCTGTTGGTATAACGATTTTTTTTATCACTCCATCCACCCTAAGGTTGCTCTCTGCATCTGATAACATAAGCAGGTTAAAAGAACTTTCTTTTCGTTTTCTGTAAAAAAGGTTATATAAGAGAGTTTACCTCCTCAACAAGTATTGTAATAGTGTAAAAGGGGGAACTTGTATGGTTAAAAAAATCGTTGTTTTGCTGATTGTGGTTGCATCTGTAATGCTTATGGGCTGCACTGAAAACAAAAACAGCGAGGTTGCAAACAACGAGAATCCATCAAACACAGCAGAATCTGTTAAATGGGTTGACTATGAGGATGGGTTAAACGAGTCTGCCTCAACAGGTAAACCCATTATGCTTTACATTTACTCTCAAAAGGATTGCTTATCGTGTGACAAAATGGAGAATCAACTTTTTTCAGACACCAGTTTCATTGATAAATCAAAGGGTTTTGTGATGATAAAACTGAATGTTGATGTTCAGCAGGAGAAGGAGATAGCATTTAACCACAGGGTGCAATATATTCCTTACCTACCAACCACAATATTTTTGTCCAGCAATGGAACGGAGTTGAACCGTGTCATAGGCTACGACTACAGTCACCCCTCGCAGGCTTTAAACAGTTTTCTGGGTTACATGGATGATGCTTTACAAGGTAAAATGAACAAGGAGGATTTCTCTTTCACAACCATCAATGGCGAAACAAAACATTTAAGCGACTACCGCGGTAAGGTTGTTCTCCTTGACCTCATGGCAACCTGGTGTAACCCGTGTAGGATGCAGATGCAGGAGCTTGAGAAGGTTCTGAACCACTATGGCAGCAACGATGATGTTGTCATAATATCTATAGACACTGACCAGAGGGATGATGTGAATAAGATAAAAGATACCTTTGGTGATCACATCAACGAGTGGACGTTTGGCGTCTACAACTCAGAGGTTGTCTCCAAATACTTGCTTGAGGGTTCTATACCAACGCTTGTCATATTTGACACCTATGGCAGAATCGCCTATTTAAGAGCCGGGTTGACATATTCTCAGGACCTTATAAGTATAATAGATGCGCTGAACTGATGAGTTAACAAGAGACTCTGGGTTTTTAATCTCTCAGTTTTTTAGATTATACTTCTCAGTATCATCCATAATGCTGCAAAAACCAGTATAGCAGCAAGACCAAGTCTAAGGTTTTTTTCGTTTATCCTTGCATGGAGATGTGAACCAATCTGTGAGCCAGCTACTATTGCAACACCAGCTATGATACATAGACCCCAGTCTACTCCACCATTTACAGCATGTCCAAGGAAACCCATGGA
>JAGGZU010000061.1 GCA_021161865.1 Thermoplasmata archaeon | reverse complement strand
TTAATAAAATTATCAAAATATAAATAGTTTTTTGTACACACCTAACCCCAATGGGCCAAGATAAACTAAGATATCAGTAAACATTATTAACAACATCAAACGATTCTATGAAAAGAAAGATACCAACAACCACTACAGCAGAATCCATAGACTTACACAGAAGTGTAATAGTATTCACCCATCTCCTTCTGCTTCCTATCCATATAAGAACCAGATTTGTTCACTCGAGGCCTCTTCGTATCCTCATCCCTTCTAAAAGTAACATCAACCTCTTTAAGAAACAGGTTCATGCCCTCATGTAAACTAAAAGGTCCCCTACCAACCCCTTCTACCCCAGGGGTACCATCAAAAACCATCAAAGCATCACTTATCATATCAACAAAATACACATCATGATCAACAACAAGCGCGGATTTACCAAGATTCTCCACAACCCTTCTAATAGTTCTTGAAACAAGCATACGCTGCTTACTATCGAGATAGGCAGACGGCTCATCAATCAAATACAAATCCGCTTCCTTAGCAAGACAGGAGGCAACAGCAACCGTCTGAAGTTCCCCACCAGACAGAGAAGACACCGGTTTCTCCATGAGATGTTTAAGCTTCAGAGCATCAAATATCTCGGTTTTATGAAAGTTTGAGGTGAAAAGAGGCTGAGCGGTCTTATAAAGAATTTCCTGAACAGTGCCATCATAATCAATAGAGATATACTGCGGTTTATAACTAACAACAATCTTAGTATCAACACTTCCCTCGGTTGGCTCCACCACACCAGCAAGCATCTTAACAAAAGTGGTTTTACCAATAGCATTGGGACCAACAACCCCGACAACCTCACCAACACGAATAGCGCCGGTTTCCACAGTTAAACGAAAACCACTGAACTTCTTAACCAAACGCTGAAAGGTTACAAGAAGGGGAAGATCCTGCCGTGGCTTAGGAGGATGCTCCTCAAACTCAATTGGTTCACTAAACCTTATGTTTTCCTCACTCAAATAACCAGATAGATAAGTGTTTATGGCATGTCTAACAGCCTTTGGATGAGTAACAACACCAAAAACACCCTCCTCACCATATAAAATATGCACGACATCACACAAAAAATCCATTATTGCAAGATCATGCTCAACCACAAGCACCTTTTTCTTCTCAGACAACTCCCTCAAAACCCTTGACACATTAAGGCGCTGATATATATCGAGATATGATGAGGGTTCATCAAAAAAATAGAGGTCTGCATCCTTAAGCAGGGTGGCTGCAATTGTCAGCAACTGCAACTCTCCACCAGAAATCTTACCCGACTCAATTCTTTTATCCAACACATTGGTTAAATACAGCCGCTCAACAATCTCATCAAACAGCCCACGTTCATCCGCCTTCCTGAGAACATCATCTATTTTTCCCTTCATAACTTTAGGTATCTTATCCACATACTGAGGTTTCACAACAACCTTTAATTCACCATCGGCAACCCCTTTCATATGCTCATAAAGCTCTGTGCCTCTGAAATACTCCAAAACCTTATCCCAACTGGGCTTAGAATCAATTTCCCCAAGATTTGGTATAATCTTCCCAGATAAGATGCCTATAGCAGTGGTTTTACCTATCCCATTTGGACCAAGTACACCAACGCACTGTCCTTCCTTAGGAACCGGCAGCCTAAACAACCTGAAACCGTTTTTACCAAACTGATGAACCAAATCGGTTTCCAACTCCTCAGGTAAACCAACTATCTTTATCGCCTCAAAAGGGCAACGATGAACACATATACCGCAGCCAACACAGAGTTCCTCGGAGATAACTGGTTTACCATCCTCACCCACAACTATGGTTTCATCACCGGTTCTAACCCTGGGGCAATACTTTATACACTCCATAGAACAACGTTTTGGTTTGCATCTGTCTCGAAGCAACACAGCGATACGCATACTGAGAAAGGTGAGAAGACAGGGTTATTAAAATATTTTGCACATTATGCCTCTCTGTCCTCTACATTACTAAACTCAGTTACATGAACAAAGATACCCCACCTCTCCACCCTAACACATGAGACAACAAACATCGATTTAAAACAGAAACTTTCTGTATAAACACTATTCACGGGACCAAAACATTTTTTAAATTTCAAACAGGAAAAGAGATTTAAAATAGTTTCAGTCTTACTAATAAGCAAAAAAAAGAGGTATGTTTTATGAAACAATGGATGACAACATTTACTATTATGGTGATTTTAATAACCGTGAATCTAAGCGGATGCATGGAAAACCAGATTAACAGCAACACAAACGGCGACATTGTTATAGAAGGAAAGGGAAACTACGCTTCTATACAGTCAGCAGTAGATCACGCGGTGGATGGCGACACCATCCTAGTGAAACCAGGGACATACTATGAGACTGTGGTCATAAACAAGTCAATAAAACTTGTTGGCAGTGGAGCAGAAAAGACAACAATAACCTGTAAAAACAACACAGCAAGCGGCACTATAATAATAAAAATAATAGCCAACAACACAACGGTTAAAGGGTTTAAAATAGTCTCTCCAACAAATCAACTCTCAACCAGAATCTCAGGTTTCATGGTTGTATCCTCAGGAAACAAGATAACAAACAACACAATAACAAACTGCGCCTATGGAATCTACATGTACCGTGGCGCTGAAAACACCAACATATCACTAAACAGGATAGACAACAACCAATATGGCATATACTTTTTACCAGGAGCAGACAACAACATCATATGGAGAAACAACGTCTCCTACAACGAAGACTATGGTATACGGATAAAAGGTAAAAGCAACGAGGTATTTGAAAACATAATCTCACACAACGATGTGGGCATGTACATGTGCTGCGGCTCAGCCTACAACAACATCTACAACAACTCGTTCATCAAAAACAACGAGAATGCAAAGGATGACAAGCTCACAAACTCATGGAGTAAAAATGGATGGGGCAACTACTGGGATGACTACAAGGGTGAGGACAACAACGATGATGGTATAGGTGACACACCTTATCTCTTAGGAGGCAGAGGAAGTAGAAAAGACAACGCACCGCTTATGGAACCACCAAATATAAACATATAAATAGCCTGGTTGTAACAGAGGTTTTTGTTTGGCATCCACCAAACATTTTCCACTTTTATTTATATTATTTTTGATATAAAGATTTTTATGGGAAACAAAAAAGACAAAACTTTCAAAAAAATCGTTGGCGCAACCGCAGTTGTTTTCATCATAACAAGCTCACTATACGCAATAGCCACCATTCCAGTTAGCACGGGCTCACACACCTATGAACTCAAAACCTTTTCATCATACGAAAACCTGCTTCACTTCATAAAAAACATATACAATTATTACGGCAACAACTACGGATACCGATACTATGGCTCCAACATCGTTTTCACAAAAAACAGTCTATCTGATGGAGCAATGCCAGAAAGATCAACAATGAACCCAACGGACTTCTCAGAAACAAACATACAAGTAGAAGGAGTAGATGAACCAGACCTAATCAAAACAGACGGCACATACCTCTACATGATAGCAAACCAATCAATATACATAATAAAAGCATACCCTTGGAAAAATGCGAACATACTATCAAAAATAAAGGTTGAAGGACAAGTAGACATAAACAACCTTTTCATAAACAATAACAGACTCATCGTTTTTGAAACCTCACAACGCTACCCAAAAAACAACGTGAGCAGTGAAACATACTACCCCTACTACCAGATACCAACAACCATCATCAAAATATATAACATAGAAGATAAAACAAAACCAAAAACATTCAGGGAAATAGAAATCGATGGCTCATACTTTGATGCAAGAATGATCAAAAACATTGTGTACGTGATAACCACAGAGCAACCCTACGACATATACCGTGTGATAAACGAAAACGAAACAATAAACATACCAGAGATAAAAACGGATGGTGTAAGCAAAAAAATACCTGCCAACAGCATATACTACCCAGACACACCTGACTCAGCATACTGTCTAACCCATGTGCTCTCAATCGATGTTAACAATAAAAACAAAGAAGTAACCACCAAAAGCTTTCTACTGGGAAACACAAACACAATGTACGTATCACAAAACAACATCTACCTAACCTACACCAAACAGGATTACCTAAAACCGTTAACAACCAACATCTACATTGAACCACAAGAAAAAACCATCATCCATAGAATATCAATCAAAAACGGTGACATCTCCTACGCAGCACAAGGAGAAGTTCCCGGCAGAATATTAAACCAATTCTCCATGGATGAATACAACGGTTTCTTTAGAATAGCAACCACAACAGGACACACATGGAACGGTAACTCAAAAAACAACGTGTACATACTCAGCCAAAACCTGAGTAGAGTATCAAAAATAGAAGACATCGCTCCAGGTGAACAAATACATTCAGCAAGATTCATGGGAACAAAAGCCTATCTTGTAACCTTCAAAAAGATTGACCCATTTTTCACCATAGACCTCTCAGATCCATACAACCCAAAAATACTTGGTGAACTCAAAATACCAGGATACTCAGACTACTTACAACCTTACGATGAAAACCACATAATAGGAATAGGAAAAGACACAGTTGAAGCACTTGAATCTCAAAAAGAAATGAGAAACCTTGACTTCGCATGGTACCAGGGAATCAAAATTGCATTGTTTGATGTAACAGACTTTCAACATCCAAAAGAGATAGCAAAAATAGTTATAGGTGACAGAGGAACAGATAGTCCTGTTTTACGTGACCACAAAGCGCTTCTTTTTGACAGAGAAAAAAACCTACTTGTTATACCGGTCACTGTTTATGAGATAGATGAAAACATAAAGGAACAACACCATGGTTACACAGGGAATATCCATGGAGAGTTCACCTTCCAAGGAGTATACGTTTACCATATAACCCCAGAGGATGGCTTCGTGTTAAAAGGAAAAATAACACATAGGGAGCACAATGAAACACATTCCGATCAAACATGGGGTTGGTACCGGGGTTGCTACGACAACGGTTTTTCAATAAAACGGTCACTCTACATAAACAACGTCCTCTATACTGTCTCAGAAAAGATGATAAAAATGAACGACCTCAATACTCTTGAGGAACTAAAAAATCTTAGACTCTAAAGAACATTTTCAACCTATTTTTCGTAACCCATTTAAACACGTAGAGACATCATGGGTGAGGAGGTACATAACATGGTTTTCACAATAGGCATACGTAAAGAAGACAAAAACAGATGGGAACGAAGAACACCCCTTACACCGAAACATGTGAAGGAACTCAAGGAAAAACATGGGATTCAAACAATTGTTCAACCCTCACAAATACGTGCATTCACAGAAGAAGAGTACAAAAAAGCTGGAGCAACAATCCAAGAAAACCTCTCACCCTGCTCTCATGTGTTCGCGGTGAAAGAGATACCTGTTGATTTTTTTGAACCAGGTAAAACCTATGTTTTCTTCTCCCACACAATCAAAGGTCAAAAACACAACATGCCCATGCTTAAACGAATACTTGAACTCGGATGTACACTCATTGACTACGAGAGAATCGTAGATGAACATGGTCGAAGACTGGTGTTCTTTGGAAGATACGCAGGTCTTGCAGGTATGATAGACACATTATGGGCTTTCGGACAAAGACTGAAATGGGAGGGGACAAACACACCATTTGATGAGATAAAACAAACCATTCACTACAAAGACTTAGATGAAATCAAAAAACATCTTTCAATGGTTGGAGAACATATAAAAAAAGAGGGGTTACCCAAGGAGTTGACTCCTCTGATCATTGGACTTGCAGGATATGGGAACGTATCAAGAGGCGCACAGGAAATTCTTGATGTTCTACCCACCAAAGAAGTTAAACCAGAAGAGATTGGAAGGATTTATGAGAATCCTTCAAAGAACATTGTTTACAAGGTTGTGTTCAAAGAGGAACATATGGTGGAGCCTATCGAAAAAAACGCCAAGTTTGAACTGTTGGACTACTACAATCATCCTGAACATTACAGGTCTGTTTTTGAAAAATACATTCCTCATCTATCAATGCTTATGAACTGTATATACTGGGATACACGGTATCCAAGGCTTGTTACAAAGACATTTATAAAGAGTATGTTTAAGGGCGATAAGAGTGTAAGATTACGTGTTATAGGAGATATAAGCTGTGATATAAATGGGGCTATTGAATTCAATGTCAAGGCAACAGAACCTGATAATCCCGTTTACGTTTACAACCCATTAACCGATGATGTTAAGGATGGGTACGCTGGAGAAGGGGTTGTGGTATTGGCGGTAGACAACCTACCATGTGAACTACCAAAGGAGTCGTCCATATCCTTCAGTGAAAGCCTATGGCGTTTTGTACCAGGTATTGTAAAAGCCGATTATTCCAAGGAATTCAAAGACATTAACCTGCCCATGGAAATAAAAAAAGCGGTTATAGTTTACAAGGGTAAGTTAACACCAGATTACCATTACATGAACAAGTATTTATAAGAAAATTTCCTTCACCCTCCCTGCAGTAACCATTAAGGAGTGATTTAAATGGAGAATGTTTTAGTTCTCGGAGCAGGAATGGTTTCAAAACCGCTTGTGAGGTACCTACTTGAAAAAGCCGGTTTCTCCGTAACTGTTGCCTCAAGGACATTAAGCAAAGCTGAACGTTTGATAAACGGGCATCCAAATGGTGAAGCACACACTTTAGATGTACATGACGACTCCAGTTTAGAGGATTTTGTAAAAAAATCTGACCTCGTGGTTAGTTTACTCCCATACGTGTACCATGTGAAGGTTGCAGAACTATGTATAAAACATGGTAAACACCTTGTAACCACATCCTACGTAAGCCGAAACATGAGGGAGCTAGACAAAAAAGCAAAGGATGCGAATGTACTGTTGCTCAACGAATGTGGATTGGATCCAGGTATAGATCACATGTCAGCGATGCGTGTCATACACGATGTTGAGTCAAAGGGTGGAAAAATCGTAAGTTTCAGATCAACAACCGGTGCATTACCTGCTCACGACTCAAACAACAACCCCTTTGGTTACAAGTTCTCCTGGTCACCCCGTGGGGTTTTACTCGCCTCACGTAACGCAGCAAAATGGCTGGAAAATGGAGAGACAGTTTCAATCCCTGGTGAAAAACTTTTTGAACACTACACCATCCAAGATGTCCCAGGTGTTGGATCATTTGAAAACTACCCCAACAGAGACTCCCTACCCTACAAAGAGGTATATGGACTCAAGGATGCAAAAACCGTTTACAGAGGAACATTCAGAATGATCGGTTGGTGTGAAACCATGAGAAGTATAGCAGTGCTCGGCTGGTTAAACGACAAACCATTAAACGGTTTTTCCGGTAAAACCTACGGTGAAATAACAAAACATTTAATCAAAACCAAAGGAGACATCATTGAAGAAACAGCTAAATTCCTTGATTTAAAAACCTACTCAGCGGTTATAAAACGGCTTGAATGGCTTGGCTTATTCAGCAACGAACCGCTACCCAAAAACGCTGACAACCCCTTGGATTACCTCACACTGCTCATGCTCAAAAAAATGTCTCTGGGTAAAAATGATAGGGACATGATAATTATGCACCATGAGTTCATAGCAGAGTACAGCAACAAAAAAGAGTACATAACATCCACACTCCTCGATTATGGGATACCAAACGGTGACACCGCTGTCGCACGAACCGTTGCCTTACCAGCGGCGATAGCCGTAAAAATGATTCTTAAAGGAAACATAAAACTCACAGGGGTACACATCCCTGTCGTACCTGAAATATATAACCCAATACTCAACGAGTTAGAAAAGCTGAGTATAAGGTTTAACGAAAAAACCAGCAGCCTATAAAACATCTTCTCCAAAAAAACTGTACCGATACTGTTTTATAAGGACTAAAGATACCGCTTTAACTGAAAGTATACTCTTAGTTCTAAAGGAGGAACAAAACCATGGCAATTCAACCAAAGGATGTTCATACGGTTCTTTCAAAGTACATGCTTGTAGACGGTTTCGACCTTGTCTTAGATTTGAAAAAAAGTGAAGGTTGTAGAATATATGACTCTCGTCACGACAGATACCTCCTTGACTGTTTCTCCTTCTTCGCCTCAGCACCACTTGGTGTAAACCATCCGGAGCTCACAACACCAGAGTTTCTAAAAAAACTTGGAGAAGTAGCGGTTAACAAACCCACAAACTCAGATGTCTACACAGTAGAGTTGGCTGAGTTTGTTGAAAGTTTCGCAAAACATGCGATGCCTGAGCATTTCAAATACCTGTTTTTCATAAGCGGTGGAGCCCTCGCGGTGGAGAATGGTTTAAAAACAGCCTTTGACTGGAAGGTAAGAAAAAACCTTGAAAGAGGAAAGGGTGAAAAAGGAACACAGGTTGTGCATTTCAAAGAGGCATTTCATGGAAGAACAGGATATACTATCGCATTAACAAACACCTTTAATTTAGATAAAATAAAGTATTTCCCAAAATTCAAATGGCCTAGGGTCATAAACCCCAAGATAAGTTTCCCGCTTAACAAAGAAAACCTTGAAAGAGTTAAAGAACTTGAAGCTCAAGCTGTAGAAGAGATAAAAAAAGCTATTGAAAAAAACCCTGATGACATAGCGGCACTCATAATAGAGCCGATACAAGGAGAGGGAGGAGACAACCATTTCCGCAAAGAGTTTTTCCTAGAGCTGAGAAGGCTGTGCGATGAACATGAGATGATGTTTATAGTAGATGAGGTGCAAACAGGTGTTGGTTTAACAGGTAAAATGTGGGCGTACCAGCATTTTGATTTTGATCCAGATATCTTAGCCTTTGGGAAGAAAACGCAGGTTTGCGGCATAATGGTAAGTGAGAGGGTTGACGAGGTAAAAGACAACGTGTTCAAGGTTTCAAGCAGACTGAACTCAACATGGGGAGGAAACCTTGTTGACATGATTAGAAGTCAAAAGTATCTTGAAGTTATTAGAAAGGAAAACCTTATCCATAACGCAGAAGTGCAGGGAAAACGTTTGCTGAAAGGTTTAGAAGAGCTGCAGGAAAAATATCCTGAAAAGATTTCAAATACAAGGGGAAGAGGGTTGATGTGCGCCTTTGATTTAGAAACACCGGAGAGGAGGGATCAGCTGAAAAACGCTCTCTACAAAAACAAACTGCTTGTGCTATCCTGCGGTGCCACCACGATAAGGTTTAGACCACCACTAACCATCTCACCACAGGAAATAGATGAGGCGCTTCAAATCCTGGATGAAACCTTAAAAACCTTCTAACTTCTCTTTAAAAAAATTTGGTAACTCATCGATTTTTTTCCTTACCTGCCTCGTAGTATCCCTATCTCTAACTGTTACAGTGTTATCCTCAATGGTTTGATGATCAACCGTAACACAAAAAGGTGTACCTATCTCATCCATCCTAGCATACCTTCTACCAATGGTTCCACCATCATCGTAGTATGTTGCCACACCCTTATCCCGCAGGTTTTTATCCACCTCTTCAGCGATAGAAATCAACCTGTTATCGTTAACCAATGGAAAAACCCCAACCTTTATAGGTGCAATCCTTGGTTTAAGCTTAAGCAATCTGTACTCCTCACCCTTTTTCTCAGTTTCATAGTAACTATGCTCCAGTACACAGTAGAGTATACGGTCTATCCCATAGGATGGTTCAATAACATGAGGAACAAACTTCTCACCATTCTTCTTCTCTTTAGTATGAACGATCTCATAGCAGTCTTTGGGAATAATTATGTTTCTGCCATCAATTTTAACAATAACCTCCCCGTCACCCTCAGCCTGCATGTTTTCCAGTAGAGCCTTGATTTTACCTGCCTTATCCTTAAACAATGGGCCCAGCTTGTTCATTTTAGGAACAATCTTAACCACATCAACCATCTTAGGCTCATCATACTTCCTCAAAGCATACATGTCTGTACCAGAAGCTTTAATATGGGCGCTAAGGTCGTAGGCAGACCTGTCAGCTATACCAACACACTCTATCCATCCAAACCTTTCACTATAAATCTCTGCATCCCAACATTCTCTGGCGTAATGAGCGAGCTCATCAGGTGCATGCTTCCTAAACCTGAACCTATTTGGGTCAATGCCGATAGTAAAAAGAAACTCCTGAGTGAGAAACATGTAGTATGCCAAAGCCTCATTGTTGATGACTCCTTTCTCAACAGCTTCCTTCAATGTTGCTTTAAACTCCTTTTTGTTGTCAAACAAAAACAACTCCCTTTCCTTAACCTCGTCAAACCTTGGATGGTTCTTATTCTCAGGGTCAAAAAAAATCTCAGCCTCAGCCATATTAAACTCTCTAAGCCTTATAATCCCCTGCCGAGGCGAAACCTCATTTCTATACCCTTTTCCAACCTGAACCACACCAAACGGGAGTTTCTCCCTAGCATAGCGATATAAGAGATGGAAATCCGTGAAAATGCCCTGAGCAGTCTCAGGTCTCAAAAAAGCCTTTCTACCATCACCAACCCCTATGATTGTGGAAAACATCAGATTAACCTCATGAGGATCTCCAAGCGTCCCACCACAACTCGGGCATTTCAGCTTCCCCTCTTTTACAGCCTGCTCAACATCTTCACCAGGCTTAAGCACATCCTCAACCTTAAAGGATTTACCACACTTCTTGCAGTCAACCGTGAGATCAGTAAACTCATCAACATG
>JAGGZU010000001.1 GCA_021161865.1 Thermoplasmata archaeon | reverse complement strand
GTACACGCCTATATCAGTCCATGCATTATACACACTTGACCAACCCACATAAAAAAGGAGACCGCAGGCAAGGACGAGAATAGAAACTATTTTTTTCCAATTCATTTTCTCCATATCTTTTTCACCTTCACATACATTGATTGATGGGAGCACTGGGATTTGAACCCAGATCGGCGGGTCACTTCTTGGGTCATCGCTTCAGTTACTCATCACAGATCAGATGACCCTCTTCTAATCATCCCCTAACTGGAGCCCGCAATGATGCCTGGTTACACCATGCTCCCATCATTTCCTACTCCTTCGCGCTCTCTTTTCTCTTCGCATACGTTTCTTTCGCCATTTCCAGCGCATCTTCCTGCGCTTCTTCCATACTCGTGATCCTCGTTTCATTACACTTCCTCTAATGGTTCCAGCGAGGCGTAAATACCTTTATTCTATTTAACCATTTAGGAAGTTAACGCCTCAATCCTGCCACCGTATTTTAACCCAGGAATCTATGAAACGTTTACTCAGCTCAGGTCGAGCATGGGATATATCCGTGATTGTGACGATACCAACAAGCATATCATCGGATACAACAGGCAGTTTCTTAATATTGTACTTCTTCATGAGTTTGATCGCATCCTCAACCGTAGAAAGCCTATGTATGGTTTTCACATCCCTGGACATGATCTCCTCCACCTTGGTTTCCTCAGGGTTTCTTTTCTCACAAACCACCCTTTCAATGAGGTCGCGCTCAGTTACTACACCAACACACCTTTGTTTATCAACAACAACCAAACAACCAACCTTATAATCTCTGTACTTAATGCTGGCGTCAAAGGCGGAGTCATCCTTAGAGATGGTGACAACTTCCTTCTTCATAATCTCCTGAATCAGCATAACATCATCACCATCGGAACAAACGCAGCTGTATTACTCTTCATAAACCGTTTTCCCCTCCCCTATTACCTTAACAGGGTAAGAGGTTAAATCAAAGGGATCATTGTTCCAAACGACAAAGGATGAAAGAAAACCTGTTTTTATCTTACCAACATCCTTCAAACCAAGTATATCTGCACTATTTCCTGTGAGAAGGGACACGGCCTCCTCCTTACTCATTCCGAATCTAACAAAGAAACGCAACTGCAGATACAGGTTTCTCTGTAAAACCACTGGGTGATCACTCATTATGGAAAACCTTGGTTTAACATCCACAATATGTTTTATGTTCCTCCAACTCTCGTTTTTCAACTCAACCTTGTATGCAAAGGAGTCTATTGGGCCAAATATAACATCCAACCCCTCTCTCTTAACCTTCTCCCACAGCTCCCTTGAATGAACATCGCAACCATGGTTAACAACCGTTTTTATCCCAAACTCTTTAACAAGGTTTATCAGAGTGACAATGTCGTCCTCCTTGTGAACATGAACCATCAAAGGTAGTTTACCATCAAGTATATCAATAAACATGTCTGTGAGTGGCTCAATCTCCTCCGGCTCCTTCTTCTTTTTCTTAATTAAAGCCTTTGTTTTTTTAGCCTTAATAAGCTCCTCTCTGAGTAAAGCGATTGCTCCCATCCTCGTGCTTGGCCTGGTTCCCTTCCACTCAGTTGTACTCCTAGGGTTGTAACCCAATGCAGCCTTCACTCCAATATGTTTCACGTAAGCATCACCAACATCCCTTGCAAAGTTTCTAATCAAAACGGTTTTACCACCTATAATGTTCCCACTGCCAGGCATAACATGAGAGTAAAGCACACCAAACTCAACGCTTTCCTTAAAAGCCTTGTCATCCATGTAAACAGAATGCAACGCATCCACCAAAGGATAAAGAGCGTTCATCTCCTCGTTGCTCTCATCCTCCCTGGATGGCTCTCCGCTACGTGACATACCAATGTGACAATGAGCGTCAATAAAAGCTGGTGTCACAACACCTTCAGCGACAACCTCCGCATCACCTTTCCTATCTGAGATGGATCTTATTCTCTTGTCAAAGGTTATGTAAACATTCCTCTTACCCTTGGCTCCTGTTCCATCATAAAGTAAATCTGCTTTAACAGCTAATTTTTTCATGCGTTTGGAATCGTTCTTTGTGAGATTAATCTTTCGATGATTCGTTTCCGCATGTATTTAAATAAAAAAGATTATTTCTGCGTGGATGATCGCCAGAAAATCAGCTTTGATCATTTTTACTCAACTTCTAAATGGTTTACTAGGATACATTGCACTAAAGTATATAGCACTCTACATGCAACCCTGGGAGTATGGGGTAATCGGTTTCGCCTATGGTTTTGTTGCCCTGTTTAGTGTATTTGGAAACCTTGGTTTCAACGCAGCGCATGTCAAAAGAGTCTCAGAGGGAAAGGATCTAGGTAAATGTGTGGGTACCTTTGCCGTGATAAAAACCTTCCTTGCTGGTCTCATGGCAGGAACCGTTTTTTTATCCATAATGGTTTGGAAGTACATCATCGGCAGAGGATTCGAATCCACTACACATGAACAAGCAGTGTATGTCATGCTTGCATACTTTGTTCTGCTTACCCTCTCTCAAGTGTTTATCTCCACGTTCAATGCAAGAAAAGAAACAGCTAAAGCTCAACTACCTATTTTCCTTTACACCTTGGTTAGAACCTCAGCAACAATCTTTGTCGCCTCCTATGGTTTTGGTGTTTTAGCGTTAGCCTACACATACATGCTGGGTGAGATATTCCATTTTACTCTAGCAGTGTTTTTCTTCAAAGGTTACCCTGTTGCTAAACCCTCGATGGAGTATCTAAAAAGCTACGTTAAATTTGCTGTTCCCATGTCTGTTGCAGCGGCTTCAGCCATCATTATGACAAATATCGACAAGGTTTTTATACAACTGTTTTGGAGTGCAACTCAGGTGGGTGAGTATTTCGCTACCTTTAACCTCTCGCGTTTCATAATCCTTTTCTCTGGTGCTGTGAGTGCTCTACTGCTTCCAACCATCTCATCATATCATTCCAACAATAACTTCAGGGAGATAAGGAGTTTGACTTTGAAAGCGGAGCGTTACCTGAGTATGATAACCTTTCCAATTGTCGTAATATTGATTACTCTATCTTACCCAGTAATCCATATACTGCTTAGCGATAAGTATCTTCCAGCAGTCCATGTCCTGCAGATTCTACCTCTCTTTGTTTTACTTGAAGTGCTTTCTTCGCCATATACCCAGCAACTCTCAGGTATGAACCTCCCAAGGTTCACAAGAAACCGGATTCTTATTATGATGGTTGTCAATGTTTTTCTGAATTTGATTCTCATTCCTCAGGACATCAAAAGCCTGGGTTTAAAGCTCGCTGGTTTAGGAACAGAGGGGGCAGCTATTGCAACTGTTGTCTCATATATGGTTGGTCTTCTATATATTAGAATAGTTGCGTGGAGGGTTGCAAACACCGGTGTAAACTGGAGGATTATGATTCATGCTCTTTCAGCAGCTTTAACCGGTTTAGCGATATACTGGATAAGTCAGCATTTCTTTATAGCAAGATGGTTTCATCTTCTTGGCATCTCACTTCTTGGTTTAGCCATCTATGTCTCGATACTTTACCTTTTAAGGGAGTTCAAAAGAGAGGATATGGATTTGTTTCTGGACACCCTTAACATAAAAAAGATGTTGAGGTATATAAAAGAGGAGTTGAAGGGTACAAAAAGATAAAAATGGTTAAACATTGTTGATTACCTGATGATTAAAAAAGCGGTTATCCTGGCAGCAGGTGAAGGAAAACGGTTGAAACCTTTCACAGAAACCATGCCGAAGGTTATGATACCTGTTGCCAACAAACCCATAGTGGAGCATGTGATTGACTCTGTTTTTAAGAGCGGTGTAAATGAGATTGTGCTTGTAGTGGGTTATAAAAAAGAGACAGTGATGGATTACCTTAGGGAAAAGGAAAACATAACCTATGTTGTTCAGGATAAACAGCTTGGCACTGCGCATGCCCTACTGCAGGCTAAAAACCATGTTGATGAACCGTTTGTTGTTTTGGCAGGTGACAACATCATAGACCTTGAAAGTATCACTAAACTTATTCATAGTGAATCAGAAACTGCTATGCTGATAAAGGAACATCCCTCGCCTTCTAAGTAT
>JAGGZU010000091.1 GCA_021161865.1 Thermoplasmata archaeon | reverse complement strand
GCCTGAGACACAGTCAACGACAAAAAACCTTTTTGATTTGCATGGCTTGTATTCAAGAACCTGTTTTATGTACTTGTAGCTTCTAACCAGGGAGAGATAAAGTACGTTTATGAACCGATTCGGTTCAACCTTGTTTAAAATTTCAACGATGTCTGTAAACTCTAAACCTGTGTAAACAACCAAGACCAGACCTTTTATATTATTTAACGTCTCAGATAGCCTGTTTTGAATCTCCATCCAGTAGTTGGTGTACTCAACCGTTTCATTTTTCTCCAATCTATCAAAGGTCCTCCCAGTTTTTACCTTGCTTTCTCCTTCTTTTTGTGCATTTAACCCTAATCCTGCCATCCCGGTTCCTCCTTTATCACCTCAAGTTTCAAAATCATATCAGTAAACATTGTCGGAAGTTTTTTCATAACTCCAAGCTTGTCATCATACAACAAAATTATGGTGTCTATCGTAATGCCCATTATCTCCTCTCTAACAGATTTCAAGAACTTGTATAATTCATGTAACTCATCGTCTCTTGGCATGGAGAAGTTTATGAACTGAGATAGAGAATCAACAACTATCATGTCAGGGTTTGCAAGTTTAATACCTTTCAAGATGAGCTCCTTCATCTCTTCGAAGTTACGTGGAGGCTTCCTGTAGACACAGTCTATCTTGTCCTGCAATTCGATTAGGAAACCGGAGACGCAGTCAACAACGAACAATTTTTTTGAGAGAAGAGGCTTGTTTTCCAAAGTGTTTTTTATATGACTGTAACTGTTTATGAGAGAAATGTATAAAACCATTAGTTGCTCATCCTTACGAACTTTGTTTAAAAAATCAACAATGTCTGAGAACTCTACAGAGTTATGTGTTAAAAGGACCACTCCACGAAGATTGCCAAGGGTTTCATTGATCTCCTTTCTTAATTCCTTCCAGTAGTTTACCTGAACTACCTGTTTCTCCATCACCCTCTAACACCATCCATATGCATTATGTTTAGGTGATATTGATGGTTACCTATGCTGCAACAATATGTTGGCTAACTGCAGACACCAGCTTCTGCACATCGAAGGGTTTAGTAATGTAATCGACAATGTTTCCCATCTTAAACAACTGTTCTTTTTCCTCATCAGAGTACCGTACCACTGTAAGTAACACTATCTTTGGTTGCGTATTTTTCTCCTTGAGTTTTTCAAGGATCTCTCTTGTTGTTAATCCCGGCATCATCACGTCAAGTAGAACCAGGTCTGGTTTGAATTTGTCTACTTTGGATAGGAAGTCTGCGCCGTTTTCTGCTGTTTCCACCTCAAACCCCTCTTTTTCCATGATGAGCTTAACTAGGTTTCTAAGGTCTGTTTCATCGTCCACCACCATTACCTTAGCCATCTCATCCCTCCTAACCAATATAGACAAATTCTACTATTTAAGTTTTTCTTTTTTTGTTTTTTGTTTTGCCATTTCATCAATAACCTTCTCCAACTCAGAATAAGAGGGTTTAAGCGAAACCTCAGGCACATCATCATCTTCTTTAAATATACTGAAACGTTTCTCACCCTTAGCAAAGGATGGTTTAAACGGAAGTTTAACATAAAATGTGCTGCCCTTACCAACCTTGCTCTCCACAGATATCTCACCATTATGAGCCAAAACGATACCTTTAGTTATGGCTAACCCTAAACCAACACCGCCAAACTTCCTATCCATACCAGAGTCAACCTGATAAAACGGCTCAAAGATCTTCTTCTGCTTATTCTTTGGAATACCTCTACCAAAGTCCTTAACCGCTAGGACAACATGATCCCGTTCTCTCTTTACAGTCAAGATAATCCTGCTACCTGATTTAGAGAACTTTATGGCATTACCAAGCAGATTAATAAGTACCTGTTTTATCCTGTCTCTATCAGCATATATTGGTGGTAGGTTTTTTTCAACCTCCGTCTCTATGTTAATGTTTTTTGTTTCCGCTGTAAACCTCATCGTTGCCAACACCTCAACTATTATCTCCTGCAGATCACACCTTGTGGGTTGTATACTCAACGTCCCCGACTCAAGACGAGAGATATCAAGAATATCCTTGATAAGGTTGTCAAGTCGGTCTATGTTTCTACGAACAACATTCAAAGCCTCCTTCTGTTCACTGTTTAATTCTCCAAGAGTGCCAAGTGTGAGGAGATCAGCATAACCTCTAATCGCTGCCATTGGAGTTCTTAATTCATGAGAGGTGACATTAAGGAAAATTTTTTGGAGATTATTCAAACGCTTTAGGCTTTCATTCTGATGTTTCAACCTGTAATGAGCTTTAGCAAGATTAATCTCTATCCTTTCCAACTCAGTTATGTCCCTGAAATCCTCGATGATGCCAACAATATCACCCTTTTCATCTTTCAATGGTGTAGCGACATGAAGACAAGGTACCATCTTCCCATCAGTCCTCCTCCTCAACGTTCTACTTTTAATCTTTTTACCACTCTTTAACACCCTCATCATTGAACAATTCTTGGTGCCGCAGTCATCAGAACCAAACATGTCACTACACAACATACCAACCCCCTCACTTTTTTTCACACCAGCAAGCTCTGCCATCGTATCATTCAATGCAGTTACCTTGAAATCTCGATTCACAATCCTGATACCATCAGCTGCAGCATTCAAAAGAGTCTCAATCTTACCATAAGCCTCCTTCAACTCAACCTCTGCCCTTTTACGCTCAGTTATATCTCTAACAATACCAATTGCATGCCATCTACCATCTATCTTAACAGAGGACAACGACAACTCCACAGGAAACTCAGTTCCATCCTTACGTAAAGCAGAAAGCTCCAGACTCTTGCCAACAGCAGCACCTCTACCGGTTTCTCTAAACTTCTTGAAGGCCTTTTTATATGCCTCATGAAACTTCGGTGGAGCCAAAACCATATGCAAATCCTTTCCAATAATCTCCTCCGCCTTATAACCAAACATCTTCTCCGCTGCTCTGTTCCAATAGCTAACATTACCCTCATCGTCCATCATAAGAATAGCATCATGGGCAGAAGCATTGATTTTCCTTAGTTTCTCCTCACTTTCCCTAAGTTTCTTTTCAAACTGTTTTTGTTCAGTTACATCAGATATCATCACGAGTGTGCCGACAATGTTGCCTTCAGCATCCTTCATCGCAGTACCTCTAACTCTACCAAATGCCACCGTTCCCTTCTTTGTTAAAAACTCCAAAT
>JAGGZU010000128.1 GCA_021161865.1 Thermoplasmata archaeon | reverse complement strand
GTTTATATCTTATAACGAGATACAATAGAAGAGGTGAGCTAAAAGATGGCGGTAGGGTTTGTATTGGTAAGCACAGCCCCAGCACATGAACATGAGGTCTACAATGAGCTTCTGAAGGTGAAGGAGATCGTCGAACTCCATCCTTTGTTTGGGGAGTATGACTTAATCGCTAAGATAGAGGCATCTGATTTCGAGAAGCTGGGAGAAGTAGTTGTAAATAAGATCAGATCAATCAAGGGTGTTGTCGATACCAAAACCCTTACAGGAACAAAATTTTAGGAGGTGAAAAAAAAGTATGGTGGCGGATCTAAATTTCCTATGGAGCATGTTAATGCTTGTCTTTGGAATTGCAAGCATATTAGCTGGAGCTTTTACAGCATACTTTGGATCGGGAAGAAGTAGAGCAGTTGGCGGTATACTGGTTCTGATAGGGTTGATCGTCCTTGTGCTGTTCTTTGGTTATGCTGGCGCTCTATCTATTGGATTACCTGTATTATTCAGAGGTGTTGTAATCAACGGGGTCTTAGCGGTTGTTGGCGCTATAATTGGTGCTTTGATTGCATTGGGTATCTTTCTACTAGCGATAATGAAGGCTTAGAAATACTCTAAGCCCTCAGTTTAATTTCCCATTTTTTGGTTTAATATTAGAAAGAATTCTATGGTTGTTTTATAACCAGTTTCAGGAAGTATTTGTGGAACATTAAATCACTGGTTAGCTCCGGGTGAAATGATAAAGCAAGCAGGTTGTCTTGTTGTGCACCCACTATCTTGTTTTCAAACATAGCTATGGGTTTGCAGTTTCCCCATGTTTTTGTTATTGTTGGTGCTCTTATGAAAACAGCATGGTATGGTTTACCGAAGTCTTCAACGTTCACTGTCGCTTCGAATGACTCTCTTTGTCTACCGAAGGCGTTTCTTTTAACGCTCATGTTCATCAAAGAGAGAGGGTTGACCTTCTCACTTTGATCATCTATTATCTCCTTGGCCAGTAAAACGCATCCTGCACAGGTTCCCATAACCGGCATGTTTTCGTTTGTAACCTTTTTTATAATCTCCCCAGCAATTCCTGTTCTATGTAGATATTTTGCTATGGTTGTGCTTTCGCCACCAGGTATAGCAATGCCATCTGCCGCTGAGACATCCTCCTTGTCTCTTATCAAAACAACATCGCCTTTTAATCCTGTTTCCTTAAATGCTTTTTTAAACGCATCTCTGTGCTCTGATATTGCACCCTGCGCGGCGATGACACCTACCTTTACCATCCTCTTTCCTGCAACCTAACATCAAGTTTATCTATCTCTTGACCAGGCATGGCATCTCCAAGGTTTTTACTGACCTCAGCTATGACCTCTGGTTTATCATAGTTTGCCACTGCATCTACAATGGCTTTTGCCCTTTTTGTTGGGTTGCTTGATTTGAAGATACCTGAGCCGACAAAAACCCCATCGCTGCCGAGCTGCATCATTATAGCTGCGTCTGCTGGAGTTGCTATGCCTCCTGCCGCAAAGTTTACAACAGGTAGCCTTTGTATCTCCTTTATCTCTTTGAGTATCTCAAATATATCCTGTTTAATATCATCCAGCAGGTATTTTCCAAAAACTGGCGTGTTTACATCAACTTCTCTTCCTGTTATCTCCTCTGTGGCCTTCACATAACTTTGGGTGTACTCTTCAGCGAGCAGGTAGATGTCTGCATCCTCCATTAGCTTGAGGTGTTTTATCGAGCCATCAACTATCCTTTGATGCCTTATTGCCTCTATGATGTTTCCTGTTCCTGCCTCACCTTTGGTTCTTATCATCGCTGCTCCCTCCCATATCCTGCGAACTGCCTCACCCAGGTTACGGCAGCCACATACGAAGGGAATAGTGAACCCCCTCTTGTCTATGTGGTAAAAAGGATCTGCAGGGGTTAATACCTCACTTTCATCGAGCATATCTACACCAAGGGCCTCAAGAGCTTGTGCCTCAGCGAAGTGTCCTATCCTGCATTTTGCCATCACTGGGATGGTTACAGCATCCATAATCTCCTGTATCTTTGCAGGGTCAGCCATCCTTGCTACGCCACCCTGTGCTCTTATGTCAGCAGGTACTCTCTCCAGAGCCATTACTGCAACGGCACCTGCCTCCTCCGCTATCTTTGCCTGCTCCGCGTTGGTAACATCCATGATTACACCACCTTTTTGCATCTTTGCAAACCCTCGTTTTAGAAGCTCTGTTCCATGTCTCAGTTGTTTGAAGTCTAACTCCTTTGTCATAAAACCACCCCTGTTTAAGGTTTCAGAGAGAGTATAAACTTCTCATTATTAAGGGCTGCGGTTGAAGATAAATCTTTTGCTTATTCATTACACCGCTGGCAACTCTTTGAGTGACTTCAGGATGAGCTCCTTGGGATGTTCATAATCCTGTAGTTTATTGGCGTTGTATGCATCATATGCTGCGAGGTCGAAGAAACCATGTCCGCTGTTTGCAAAAACAATGGTTTTTTGTTCGTTTTTTTGTTTACATATTTTAGCGAAATCGATGGCCGCTCTCACCGCGTGTGCTGCCTCAGGAGCCACTAGGATTCCTTCGGTTTGTGCAAAGAGTTTGGCTGCCTCAAAAACCTCGTTTTGGTAATAAGCTATAGCTTCCATGTAACCCTCTCGTGTAAGTTTACTTAGAAGAGGTGAGTCTCCATGGTATCTGAGTCCACCTGCATGAATGGCTGGTGGAACAAAGTTGTGACCAAGGGTATACATCTTAAGCAATGGTGTTAGACCAGCGCTATCCCCGAAATCGTACCTGTATTCTCCCTTTGTTAGTGTTGGACATGCCATGGGTTCACATGAGACGATTCTTGTATCCCTATGTTCTCCTTGTATTTTGTCTTCTATGAATGGAAAAGCGGCTCCTGAGAAGTTGCTGCCTCCTCCAACGCAACCGCATATAATGTCTGGGTAGTCGTCAAGCGCCTCAAACTGTTTTTTCATTTCAAGGCCTATGATAGTCTGGTGGAGCATAACATGGTTTAAAACCGATCCAAGGGAGTAGTTGGTGTTTTCATGTGTTGCTGCATCCTCTACAGCTTCACTGATTGCTATACCTAGGCTTCCCGTCGTGTTTGGATGTGTTTCAAGGATTTTCTTTCCAACCTCCGTTTGTGTGGATGGACTGGGAAACACATTTGCACCCCATGTCTCCATCAATACCCTCCTGTAGGGCTTCTGTTCGTAGCTGCATTTAACCATGTACACCGTGCAGTCCATGTCAAAGATACTTGTGGCAAACGCTAATGCTGAACCCCATTGTCCTGCACCCGTTTCTGTCGTTAGACGTTCAACGCCTTCTTTCATGTTGTAGTATGCCTGTGCAACCGCTGTGTTTGGTTTGTGGCTGCCTGGTGGGCTGACTCCCTCCCATTTGTAGTATATTTTGGCTGGGGTTTTAAGGGCTTTTTCCAATCTTCTTGCTCTGTAGAGAGGTGTTGGTCTCCATAGTTTGTAGACCTCAAGAACCTCCTCTGGTATCTGTATGTATCTTTCCCTGCTCATCTCCTGTTTTATCAGCTCTTTTGGAAATATTGCCTTTAGCTCCTCTGGGGTTATGGGTTCCTTTGTTTGAGGGTTTAACGGTGGGTCGAGCTGGGTTTTTAGGTCAGCCTGTATGTTGTACCATTTCTTTGGTATCTCGTTTTCATCTAGGATTGTTTTTGTTTCTTCCATGGTCATCAAAGATATTATGAGACATATTCTATATTAATCTAACTTAAAAATGTACATTGTTGTACAATAAATGGCATAATAACAATTACTTATACGTTGAAGGATAAAAAATTAAATACCATCAACGTTTTAATCAAAAGACATGTGGAAAAAAATCGCTACACACTTCAACAAATATCCTGGTAGAAGAATAATAGCACAAAAACTTTTAGAATATGGGTTAAAAATCAAAGGAAAAAAAGTTTACTGCGGAGAAATAGAGCTATCGGACTCAAAGATAGCAAGAGCCTTCAACGTTGACCGGAGAATAATAACAAGCACAATAGAGACGATAACAAAAAACGAAGACTTAGAGAAGGTTTTCACCAACCTAAAACCAACCTGCCATCTGAAGGATGTTGCACCAAGGATGAACTGGGGGGTAATCGAAATAATCCCTGAAGACCCCAGCATGCCAGGTATACTCGCAGAGGTGTCAAAAATGATAGCAGAAAAAAACATAAGCATACGCCAGGCAATCGTAGACGACTTCGAATTCTACGAGGAGCCAAGGCTTTTCATAGTCACAGAAAAACCGATACCACCAAACCTCATACCAAAAATAAGGAATGTAAATGGAGTGAAAGCGGTTCTCATCTACTAGACGAAATCCTTTTCCTCAAACTGTTTATCAACCCACCCGCATCAATTATCTCCTGAATAAATGGAGGCAACGGATGAAAAAGATACTCATGGTCCTTTGTAAGGTTTTTTATCAAACCCTTTTTTGTATCAATCTCAACATCATCACCCTCATCTATATCCTCCGCAGCCTCCTCTGATTCTATTATAGGCAGCCCCTGATTTATGGCATTCCTATAAAATATCCTTGCAAAGGACTTTGCTACAATTGCTTCAACACCAGCATACTTTAAACAGGTCGCAGCCTGCTCTCTAGAGGAACCACAACCAAAGTTTTTCCCGGCAACTATAATCCTCCTCCTCTTAATCTTCTCATGAAAATCAGGATCAAGATCCTCCATAGCATGCTCAGCCATCTCCTCAGGATCAGTTATAGCAAGGTATCTCCCTGGAAAAATAACATCAGTATTAACATCATCCCCATATCTTATGACCTCTCCCCTAATTACCATCACTTCACCTCCCTTGGGTCAGCTATCTCCCCCTTTAATGCCGATACTGCAACAGTAGCTGGAGAGGCAAGATAAACCTCTGCCTCAGTAGAACCCATCCTGCCTTTAAAGTTCCTGTTCGTTGAAGTTATTGCCCTCTCCCCAGCCGCAAGAACGCCCTGATGAGCACCAAGACATGGTCCACAACCCGGGTTAACAATGGTTGCACCAGCCTCCAAAAAAACCTGAATGTAACCCTTTTTCACAGCATCCATATAAACCTCCCTAGAGGCCGGAACAACTATCATTCTAACATGCTCCGCAACCTTTTTACCCTTCAATATCCCAGCCGCTACAGCCAAGTCCTCAACCCTGCCATTGGTGCATGAGCCAAGAACCGCCTGATCAATATGCAATCCTTCAACTTCACCCACAGGTTTCACGTTATCAACGGTGTGAGGACACGCTATCTGCGGTTCTAAATCAGAAACATCAAACTCAAAGGTTTTTTCATACTCAGCATCTTCATCTGCAAAAACAGACTTGACTTCCTTACTGGTTCTCTCCTTTACATACCCAATGGTCTTTTCATCAGGTGGAACAATAGCCGCCTTGGCTCCAGCCTCCATAGCTTGGTTGGATACAGTCATCCTGCTTGCAACACTAAAATCATCTATGGTTTCACCATAAAACTCTATAGCCTTATAGTTTGCACCATCAGCACCTATCTCACCGATTATATGCAAGATAACATCCTTAGCCGCCACCATATACGGCAGCTTTCCGTTTACAATCATCCTAAACGTCTCTGGAACCTTAAGCCAAAGCTTACCGGTAGCCCAAACCCCTGCCATCTCAGTTGCCCCAATACCTGTAGAGAAGACACCAAATGCACCGTAGGTGGTAGTATGCGAGTCTGTTCCAACAACAAGCATACCGGGTCTAACAAAACCCTTCTCAGGAAGGACTTGATGACATATACCCACACCAACATCATAAAAATGCTTGATGCCTTGTTCCCCAACAAACTCCCGTATACTCTTGTGTGCCTCAGCAGCTTTGATGGTATTAGCAGGAACCCTGTGATCCAACACAATGACAATCCTT
The DNA here is from genome assembly GCA_021161865.1 of Thermoplasmata archaeon. Classification (GTDB taxonomy): domain Archaea; phylum Thermoplasmatota; class E2; order DHVEG-1; family B18-G2; genus B91-G9. The sequence goes on along the minus strand of JAGGZU010000128.1, from coordinate 2,640 downwards.
GAAGGATCCCAAACACGACTAACCCCTATCTCTTTAAACACCTTTGAGACAAGAGCTGCATTGTCATGACTCATAGCTAAATCAACAGATGCATCAACAATATCACCAGCATCCACTTTTTTTTTACCTGCAGCCCGTGCAAGTATCTTCTCAGCAATCGTTTCTCCCATGAGTATCAAAACCGTAAACAAATAAGGGATACTTATGTTTTACAGTATTCTCTCAATCATCTCTAAAACAAAACCATCCTTATCTATAGCATACCTAGCCATACCAATCTTACGAGCATAATTCTTCATCTTTTTAACCGAAAGGTATCTGTCAAAAGCAGAACCTTTTTTCATGATCTCCAACTCAAGGACACAATCAGCTATCCCCTCCATCCTACGTTCAAAAAGCTCACCATACACGCCCTTAGTAAGAACGACAAAAAGAGCGCTACCATTTTTAAGGTTAGCAATCTTCATGGCATGAACGGTTCTTATAACATCATTATGTGGATACTGATCAAGAAAGAAATCAAGGGAGTTCACAATTATCTTCTCAGGAAGCTTAGATGAAGCCATCCTGTTTGCAATCATGGCAAGAAAATCTGGTTCACTCTCCTTTATCTGAGGTACACCACCAGATCCCTCAGTTATAAGCTCCTTAAGGTTTAAACCAGCTCTCTTTTGATAGACACTGACCCTTTTCTCCTGGGAGAGTATAACGGACTCCGTGTATTTCGATGCTATATCAACGATCTCAACATTGTCTGCACTCCAACCAAAACGTTTCATAGTTTCTACTATCTCATCCTTGGTTTCATCGGTTGAAAACAAAAGATTTTTTCCAGAAGAGGCTATCTGCTTAACCAGTATCTCGGATCCACTGCCAGGAACTCCAAGTATAAGTGTGAGAAAACCCTTAGGTACTCCTCCTTCGAGAAGCATATCTAACTTATCCACGCCTGTACTAATGAAATTCTTAGGTGTGACGGTCTTCTCAATAAAGTCATACATGGGAGTACTTCCTTACAAGATTGTTTTCAACCTATCGCGTTTATAAACTACCTTCTTTAAATGAAGGTATCTCTAACCTTGATTATCTTGTCATTAAGATATATCAGCTTGTTTATATATTTATCCGTCTCTCCTTCCTCGACCGTTAGTGAAATGGTGTGTATGCCCTCAGCCCTAGTTTTGTTAAGAAGTTGATAAAAAAACTCTGTTACAAGCGATGGTTCATTGTATATCATTAAGGTAGAGATTGAATCGAGCACAACGTATTTACTTGAACCCTCCGGTATTTTCGCGAAGATGCTGTTGAGTTCCATCGTGACGTTCTCAAGCATGGTAGGGCTCTCTACATATATGCATTGTTCGTCGTTTCTTGCTATGCCAGACGCCCTGGATATACAATCTATAAATGTAACATTCGGATACCTTGAAAGGTCACCAAACATTTTAACGAAACTCTCAAACGGCCTGGTAACCGTAATATATATCCATGCATCCTGCGGATGCTCCTTTATACATCCAAACAATGCTTGAACAAGATCCGTGTAGTTTGTCCCAGGTAAAACAAGGCCAACAGACTCATACATGGATATCGATGTAGATATCCTCTCCTTCAAACCATCAATAAGCGTTGTAGACATACCTATCACCTCATTTTAAGTAGAGGAGCCAACTCGACACCTCTTGAAGAAATGTTCATAGCATACTTGGTCCTGCTGTGGTTAACACCTCTCATCTTAACAATCTGAAGTGTTCTTATGAGATCCCCACCTCTCTCAATGTCACCAAGGAGTAATATACCATCAGATATAAACTCCTCAATGTCGTTTTTAGAGTACTTGAACTTCCTTGGAGGTATCTCAGATGTGAGAAAGGTTGTGCACTCCATGGCGGCAAGGAATGTACCAAGTTTGAATATGAAATCCCTTATCATCTCGTCACTCTTCAACCTGTAACACAGGGCTGTTACTGAGTCTATAACCAGTCTCTTCGCGTTTAACTCCTTTGCGATATCCTTGAGTACATCAAGCAGAGCACTCGCATCCTCAACCGTGTAATCCTCAGTATCCAAACCCATCCTCTCGAATATTATACGCAGGTCAATGATTGTCACGGTACCGTTGTCCACAAGCCTCTTATCGAAGAACTCAAACTTTTCAAGGTTGCCCAGCAGTTTAAAGAGTGGTTCTGTTATTGTGAAAAAAACGCTTTTCTCACCCTTTCTAGCACCATGCATGAGAAACTGCATACAAAGCGTTGTTTTACCTGATCCGCTACTTCCAGCCACAAGAACCGTACTCCCAACAGGGATGCCTCCGTTCATCTGAACATCAATCTCTTTAATTCCTGTTTCACATTTTTCTCCGACCACCATCTACCTCTCCTCTTATCCACCTATATCTCATTCCAATAATGTCTTTCCACATATAAAACTTACACTATGCAGGGGGAGGGATTTGAACCCTCGGACTCCTTCGAGACAGGATGTCTCATCGAACCCTCAAACCATGGTTTGATCTTAAGTCCTGCGCCGTTGGCCATGCTTGGCTACCCCTGCAACCATGGAGTATGCGGGCGCCGGGATTTGAACCCGGGCAGAGGGCTTGGAAGGCCCTAATCATAACCCCTAGATCACGCCCGC
>JAGGZU010000013.1 GCA_021161865.1 Thermoplasmata archaeon | reverse complement strand
GTTGGAAAAGAGGTTGAAGGGATCATCAGCAATGACACAGATCTTAGAAAGGAGATGGAGAAGCTGGAATCCCTTGGTTGCGTCTCCTGTGAGCAAGAAAATACTTCTCAACAAGGAAATTATCCTGTTGTATGTAGAGTCTTGCTTGTGCTCCTAAGGTTAGTTGGTTTGTGGTGGCTTACAGCTTTTTTTCTAATGCTAGCATTACCAGAGCCAGAGGAGAATATATTTGATTTATTGAGGTTTTGGTTTGTTTGCTTTATCTTCGACCTAGCTTGTGGCGCCTTAGGTGTTATGGTTACAATAATTGAAATACTTGGCTGTTATTGAAGAAACTCTATAAAAATGTCATAAGCTACGGAAGATGTGATTCCTAATAAAATCCTTGTTTTTGCCAAAGATTCTTTAATACAATTATGTTTACGGTTTCACATTATGCAGTTCATACCAAACCACTCTGATTCTGTTAAAAAAACCATGCTGCAGGAACTAGGTTTAAAAGATGTTGACGAACTTTTCATAGACGTACCAGAAAACGTGAGGATAAAAAACCTTGACCTCCCCAGTGGTTTAACTCAAATGGAGGTAGAACAGAAACTGAAAAAACTTGCAGAAAAAAACAAACCCTTCCCAGAGTTGCTGAGTTTCCTCGGCGGTGGAATAAAACCTCATTACATACCACCTGTTGTCCGAGCCATACTATCAAGGTCAGAGTTTTACACGTCATACACTCCTTATCAACCAGAAGCGTCACAAGGTTTCCTACAAGCCATGTTTGAATACCAGAGTATAATAGCTGAACTCACAGGGATGGAGGTAGCGAACTGCTCCCTGTATGATGGTGCAACCGCTCTAGCAGAGGCAGCGTTAATGAGCAGTCGATTGACAAAACGGAAAAACATTGTTATACCAGCGAATATTTCATGGGAAAAAAAACTGGTTTTGAGGAACTATGCGAAAGGAGCAAACCTGCGAATAACTGAGGTACCGTTCAACAACGAAACAGGTAAAGTTGATGTGAACAGTGTTTCTGAGAATACAACAGATGACACAGCTTGTGTTTACATAGAAAACCCAAACTTTTTCGGTGTGTTCGAAGAAGAAATAGGTGAAATCGCTGAGGTAGTGCATGAAAAAAACGCTTTACTTGTTGTTGGCGTGGACCCACTAACTCTTGGTGTCGTTAAAAGCCCTGGCTCCTATGATGCGGACATAGTGGTGGGTGAAGGAAGAAGTCTAGGAACCAGTATGAACTTTGGTGGATCCTCATTAGGTGTTTTTGCCTGTAAAAAAAGGTTTATACGTCAGATGCCTGGTAGAATAGTAGGGTTAACCTACGATAGTGACGGAAACCGTGCGTTCTGCATGACACTTCAAACCAGGGAGCAGCATATTCGTAGGGAGAAAGCAACGAGCAACATCTGTTCAAACGAAGGACTTTGTGCGCTTGCAGCGGTTGTTTACCTAGCGACACTTGGAAGTAAAGGTTTTGTTGAATTAGGTAAAATAAACTTTGAGAAAGGTCAACTGTTTGCCAAAAAAATCTTTTCATTACCCTGGTTTAAGAGACCCTTTACTGGTGCGCATTTCAACGAGTTTGTTGCCTGTTCATCTCAGGATGTAGATTTTTTGAATACAAAATTGCTTGAAAAAGGAATCCAAGGGGGTTTACCAGTCGAAAAATGGCATCCTGCGTTGGATAAATGCATGCTTTTTGGTGTCACCGAGCTTCACACTGAGGAGGATATGGATCGTTTTGTGACTGCTGTTAAGGAGGTTTACTATGTTTAGGATGGCTGCTCATGATGAACCATTGCTAAACAAACTCCCAGGTGACAAAACAACCATTGTGGACTGCTCCATAAATGGTGTTCCTTTTTCTTTGAAACGAGAGGAAGCCCCATGTATTCCAAACTTGAGTGAGCCTCAGGTTATACGTCACTTTTTAAGGTTGAGTCAAATGAACTATGGTGTAGACACCGGTATGTACCCGCTTGGTTCCTGCACGATGAAATACAACCCAAAGATAAGTGAGGAGATAAGTAGATGGGAGGAGTTTGCAAACATTCATCCTTATCAACATTTTTCCACGGTTCAGGGTACTCTTAGGATGATGTTTGAGTTGGAAGAGATGCTTTGTAAAATAACTGGTATGCACGCTTTTACTCTGCAACCTGCTGCTGGTGCTCATGGAGAGTTCCTTGGTATGCTTCTCACTCGTGCATACCATGAGTTTAATGGTGAAACACAGAGACAAGAGGTTATACTTCCTGACACCGCGCATGGTACCAACCCTGCGAGTGCTCACATGGCTGGTTTCACGGTTATAGAAATAGCATCCAACAACCAGGGTATGGTGGATGTTGACACGTTGGATAAAGTGCTTTCCGATAAAACCGCTTGTTTCATGCTCACCAACCCAAACACCCTTGGAATTTTTGAATCAAACATACTTGAGATCGCCGAGAGAGTGCATGATGCTGGTGCACTCTTATATTATGATGGTGCTAACTTGAATGCTGTTATGGGAAAAGCAAGACCTGGTGACATGGGTTTCGATATTGTGCATTTGAATCTCCATAAAACCTTTGCAACCCCTCACGGTGGTGGCGGCCCGGGTAGTGGACCTGTTGGTGTGAAAAAAAAGCTGGAAAGGTTTTTACCGATACCGAGGGTTGAAAAACAGGGGAAACAGTTTATTTTAAACTATGATTTCCCCAACT
>JAGGZU010000044.1 GCA_021161865.1 Thermoplasmata archaeon | reverse complement strand
GTACTAGAGTAAAATAATATATATTTATTATTATTTATTAACTTTGTTTGTTGATTCTTTCCACCTTTTTATTTTTACTCAACAAAACAACCCTAGAATCCTCTTTCTCATTTGCGAAGAAGTAACCCAATTTATCTGCGAGTTTTTTTCCAAAAGACATTACCTGTTCATGTGAAGGCATATTATTTAGAGTCATCCTCTGCCTTGACTGCCCAACGAGAACAAAACCTTTAGGTTCTATAAACATGGGAGAGGCTTTCTCATCAAGTTTTGCATACTCATCTATGTACGCCTCATCCATATTCCATCCGTTCACCAGCGTATGTCGTATGACAGTTCTTGTATCAAGCGAGGGTAGAAGCTCCAAAGTCCTCTGTAACCTCTCCCAACCATCTGGTATGAGGGGACGGGTTAATTTTTTGTAAATATCTTTGTTTGGTGCAACCACCGAAATGTAGAGTTGCGTCGGAAGTGGGTCAAGCTTCTCCAACGCCTCTGGGTTTGTTCCGTTTGTAACCAAAAAAGTGGTCATGCCTCTTTTATGGCATGTCTCAAAAAACTCTCCAAGCCGTGGATAAAGCGTCGGTTCACCTGTTAGTGAGCAGGCAACATGTTTTGGGTCATTTGCTTCCCTCCATTTTCTCTGATCGCATCGCTCATCTCCCTTGAAACCTGTTATAAGTTTCCTCTGAGCCTTTATCGACTCTTCCAGTATAAACTCTGGATCATCAGGGTTCTCAATCTCAAGTTCAGTGAAACCCTGGTAACGCCAGCAGAACAGACAGTTTTGTGTACACTGGTTTATCGTTGGCGTCATCTGTAGGCACCTGTGGCTCTCTATACCATAGAATGTTTGTTTGTAACATTCCCTGCCAAACAGCAGGCTTTGTCTCATCCAATGGCATAGTTTCACACCTGAGTGGTTGCCCACTATAGCGTAATGCTGTTTTTTCAGTATCTCTTTAAGCTCCTCATTCATAAGTTTCCTCCAAAAACAGTATTTATATTGTATTTGTCACAGTAAACTCTGATTTTGTCATCCAGAGTGTAATTTAGAGGCAGATAACCTTGACCGTAGAGGTGTTTATACCCCTCAAGGTAACCTGGGAAGTATCTCTCAATAGTGGAGAAAAACCTTTTCTTCTGCTCACCTTTTAGCTCAAGGTAGGCATAAACTATGTATTCTGCACCAGCATTTTTTGCCATCCATATAATCTCCTCTAAACTCTCATCCGTTATCATGGGCAACACTGGCATGATAGCTGCACCAACTCTCACGTTTTTTTCTGATAGTTTTTTTATAGCATTAAACCTTTCTTCAGGTGATGATGCATAGGGTTCCAGAGTCTCCGCTATTTTTTTGTTGGTTGTAGATAAACTTACTGTCACCCGCGCATCCTTCGACTCAGTGATCAACGAGAGGTCTCTGAGTATCAAATCCGATTTTGTGAGAATATGGAAAGGCAGACCATGGTCAATGAGTACCCATAATAGCTTCCTTGTTATTCGCTCTTTTTTTTCAACCCTCTGATACGGGTCAACGGTTGAACCCACGATAACTGTACCTCCATCCATTTCTGCAACCTCTTTTTTTAGTAGCTCTGCAGCACTGGATTTTATGTAAACCGTGTCTTCTGATGCATCACAGTACCTGCAGCCAAGGTCACACTTCTGGTAGGGATCGAGGGTGTAGTCGCCTTGAAAAAGTCTATCCTTGTTTGTTATCTTGTTGAGCAGTGTTTTACATGAAATCCATTTGTAATCAGGCATTACATCTCCTCTGGCGCTGAAATACCCAGTAGATACAAACCATTTCTAAGTGTTATTGAGGTTGCCTGAACCAATGCAAGCCTTGCATCCCTCAGTTTCTTGTTTTCTGCTTTAATCACCGGACAATCCCTGTAGAACTGGTTGAACTGAGCCGCTAAATCATACAAGTAGTTCGCTATTAGGTTTGGCCGGTTGTTACCGCATGCCTCCTTAATAACATCCGGGAATCTTGCAAGGAGTTTTACAAGTGCTATTTCTTGCTGATGAGTCAATGGTTTTACATCCACCTTCCCCGGTGACGGCATCTTTCTGAGTATACTTGATGCTCTCGCATGAGCATATTGAATAAACGGTGCTGAGTAGCCTTCGAAGTTAAGGGCGTCCTCCCATTTGAAAACAATATCCTTCTCAGGTTGAATCTTCAGTATGTTGTATCTTATGGAACCTAAACCAACCAGTTTTGCAATGTGTTTTATCTTCTCCTCCGTTAGTTCGTTGCCTCTGCGTTTCTTCACCTCTTCGAAGGCTCTTGCCACAGCCTCATCAATGAGGTCATCGAGGTACACTACTCTTCCTCGTCTCGTGGACATCTTACCACCCGGCAGGGTAACGAAGGAGTAAAACACTGCTTTTGGTATGGTTTTAGCTCCTATGAGTTTAAGAGCTATCTCAACCTGTTTAGCCTCAAGCTTGTGATCCTCACCAAGCACGTTTATAAGTATATCAGCATGTTTCGCCTTCCACAGATGGTATGCTACGTCACGGGTTGCATACAACGTGGTTCCATCGCTTCTGGTGAAGAAAAACTTTGTGTTTCTACCGCTCACACCGAAGGGTTTTAAATCAATGTACCATGCACCATCTTCTTTACCAGTGTACTCTGTTTTTTTAAGGGCTTCAACAACTTCGTCAACACTTTTATCCTTAACAAACTGGGATTCTGGTACAAATCTGTCAAAATGTATGTCAAGCTCTGCTAGACTCTGTTTTATACCTTGTAGAGCAGGCTCAAATGCGTCCCTAACCATTCTAATTGTTTCCTCATCACCTCTCTCACAGAGTTTTACTATCTCATTTATCTCTTTGGCAACCTCCTTGTTTTCACTCATAAGCTTGTAAGCCTGCTGGTAGAAACGAACAAGAAGATGATCCGGTTTATCTCTGTCTGTTTTAGGTAAAGTCTCCGGTTTTATGTTTTTGACACCCCACGCAAGTATAGCAACCTGTTTCCCAAGGTCATCAACGTAAAACTGGGATTCAACATCATAACCCGTGTATCTGTAAATTCTAACAAGGGTGTCACCGAGTATCGGGTTTCTTGCTCTACCAACATGTAAAGGTCCATTAGGGTTAGCAGAGGTGTGTTCTACGATAACCTTTTTTTGTTTTTTCTCCAACGAACCGTAGGTTTTGTCCTGCATCAGTATAACATCTATAGTATGTGAAACGAGTCGTTCAACGTTGATAAAAAAGTTAACGTATCCACCTGACGCATCTGTATGGTCAATCCATTCCTTTGGTGAAACTTTGTTTGCAATATCTTTAGCTACATCAGAGGGTGGCTTTTTAACGATCTTTGAGAGTGGAAAACATGCAAAGGATAAATCACCCATTTCTGGAGATGGTGGTGTTTCCAACCTTATCTCATCCATGTATCCTAGTGAGTCAAGGATTGGACGTAAAGACTCTATGATCTCTTTCCTAAACAGGTCAAATGGGTACTGCATGAAAGCTGCAACCATTTAAGGATTAAAAGGGTTTTTCAAAAAAAAAGAATGAAAAGGGTTTAGATGTAACCTTCCTTGTAAAGGTAGGTTATCAATGCTATCACCGCTACAGCTATCGCCATGACAAGTAGGATTATCCATGGTATACCCTGTGATGGTGTCTCCTCATAGGGTTTTGTGGCTCCTGACGCAGGATCATAAACATAATCTGTGCTACCATCACCATCCTCATCAATGGAGTAGCTTCCATCGCTATTTCTTGTTACTGCTGTGGTGGTACCTGTTGATGTGTCATAGAATGTATCATATACTGCATCATTGTCGGTATCTATCAAGTAACATGTCGTGTTATCTATGGTGGCCTCAGTGAAACTTGTTTCATTCTTTGAGTCTGAGTCAACCGCTTCCTCTACATCATCTGGTAAACCATCGTTGTCATCATCACTATCCAATGGATCAGGGATGTGGTCACCATCTGTATCTATCGGAGAATTGTTTAAATCGTTTGGATCAGTACCATACTGCTGCTCCTCCTGGTCACTCCAACCGTCGCCATCGGAATCCTTCTCAATGGTTGCTGTGGTTTTGGTTGTATTGGTTAAACCATCATTGTCAGTAACGGTTAGTGTGACATTGAAGGTTCCCGCTGTTGTGTAAACATGAGTTGGTTTCACACCATAACCCTTGGTTCCATCTCCAAAACTCCATGTCCAGTTTACTATGCTTCCATCAGTGTCATAGCTGGCTGAGCCGTCAAAGGTTATACTTTGGTTGGTTAAACCATGATATGGTCCATCAGTTTTTGCGACAGGTGACTTTTTAGCAGATGGTTTCTCAGTTACAGTTACTGTGGTTGTGTTAGTTGAGGTTGCACCAAGGTTGTCTTCCACAGTTAGGTTAACATTGTATGTACCTGCTGTTGTGTAAACATGTGTCGTTTTTTCTCCATACCCAACGTCGCCGTCACCGAAACTCCAAGTGTAGTTAACAATGACTCCATCAACATCATAACTACCGCTACCATCAAAAGAAACACTGTAACCAACGTAACCACTGTATGGTCCATCTGCGTTAGCAACCGGTGGTTGATTCATCGGTGGAGGTGGAGTACCACCTCCACCACCTGCTGCTCCTGTTTTGAACCACCATACTGGTCCCTCTCTAGTTGCACCATGTTCATCGGTTGCTACTATCTTCCAGTAGTATGTTGAACTCCAATCAACAGAGATGCTACAACTTGTACTTGTGGTATTGGTTACAATATCAGAAGAATCGAATGTGCTACTGCCCTTCTTAAGATAGACTGTGTATGTAACTGTGTCGTTGTCAACGTCTCCTCCACTCCAACTAAGCTTCGATGGTTTGTTGCCTCTTGAAAACGTGGTTTCGTTTGCTGGTGTTGGATTGTTTGGCATATTCGGTGGCGTGTTTTCGTAGTAGCATTTTGTGTCATTTCCATCAAAGGACTCCATATTACTCGCATTATCAACAGCGATGCTGTAAAAACGGTAGTAGCCTGTACCATTCTTAGAAGCAAAATCAAATGACCATGACCATGGTGAAGCCGTATCTACACCACCATAGCTAAATGGCCCTGATGAATTACTCGTAAAGTTGTCATTAGAGTAGTAGTAGTATAGTGTCACATTTTTGACACCACTTGTACCATCAGTGGCGTTTGCAGTAATGGTGAGAGGTGTATTGTTTTGCCAGTAGGATGAAACATCATTTACTGTTGAAGTAGGTGGTGTAGTATCCTTTGTCGTACTGACGTTTAATGAGAAACCACCCTCATTACCGAGGTTGTCAAAGGCTTTTCCTCTGAAGTATACTTTACATCCTTCGGTAGTGTTTCCTATATTCCATGTAGCTGATGTGTAGCTTACGTTTGTAAGCCAGTTTGTCCAATTCCCTGTAGCGTTTTCTTTGTATTGAATAGTGTAATTCTTCACCCCGCTATAGTCATCTGTAGCACTCCAGCTGACTGTGAAGTTATCGTTGTTGTAGGTTGAAAGAGAAGACATTGTTACAGTGGGTCCTGTATCGTCGACATAGACGTTCATAGAATTACTTGTCTCATTATTACCAAGGTTATCAATGCTTCCCCATGTTAGATTATGTATCCCTTCACCTGACAGATTAAAGTTACCAGAGCAAACATGATATTCTCCGTTGTCCGTATACCAAGTAAAAGCTACACCAGAGTTATGAGTTGGATTATCAGACGCTAAAAGAGTAAACACTGTCGAAGAAGTAACATTACAACCATCAACTGGAGAAGATGGATACTTTGGAGAACCAACACTCAACGTAGTAGACGGTGAAGAATCATCAACCCAAACCGTAATAGAATTACCTGTCTCATTGTTACCCAAATTATCCTGAGAACCCCAAGTTATCGTATGACTACCCTCACCATAACCAGAAAGAGTAAACGATGTACCAGTATAATAATCACCATCAACAGTATACCAAGTAAAAGCTACACCAGATGCTGCACCTGCTGGTCCATCTGTTGCTGTTAAATTAAAGATGGTAGCAGATGTTACGTTGCATCCGTCGTTAGAAGATGGATATTTCGGTGAACCAATGGTTAAAGTAGTGGTGGGTGAGGTGTCATCAACATAGTATGTCTCGTTATGTGCCGTTTCTGTGTTGTTTAAAACACTTGTGTCGTTTGCATAGTATTCTATGTAATGTTTACCTTCCTCTGAGAATGTTGTCATCAGGTTTTCATTTTGATTTCCAACATGCCCTGATGACCAACCTGTGTTTTCGTTCCATATCCTGTAATGTATGTACCAGTTACTGCAGTTATCCGTTGCATTGAGATAAATGGGTGTAGATGTTGTAACAAAGTTGTTGTATCTTGGAGATCCTATCTCCAATGTTGTTTGAGGAGGGTCATTGTCTATAACCGCAACGTTATGGGGACCTGAAGAGTTGTGGTTTCCAGAGGTATCATTAACGTATATAGTGTAGCTGAGGATACTTCCACAATCATCTAAGGTTATGGTAGTTTCAAAATAGAAACCATTAACGTTGCCTCCACCGCTTGGAATCATCGTTTCATTTCCAGATAAACCACCATGTGTCCAGTCTACTTTAACTGTTAGTTCATCACCAGAGTCAACGTATTCCCCGATGGTAACGTTAAAGGTGAATGGGTCACCGGTTGTACCACTCGTATCTGAGTTGTCAGCAAGGATACGTGGTACATCAGGGATAGTCAGCGTCAAGTTTGTAGCTCCTCCTGGTACAAAATTAACGCTTTGTGATGTGTTAATGTCTCCTATGTAAAAGTAAATTGGGTCACCTGAGTCGCCGCCTTCGCTTTCCACATAGAGAGCTCTTGAATCGTTTTCAAGCGGCCAACCATACCATCCATCGTACACAAGTTGTGTAAAGTTTTGGGTGCTGCCGTCATCTGTATCCACTATCATGGCTCTAATTGTGATTCCATCAGCTATACTTTTACCAGTGTCATCCTGGGCTTTACCCCAAAACTGATGTGGAAGAGCAGGTTGTGCAGAAGTTAGTTGACTGAAAACTATGCTGTACATGAAGATGATTGCTACAACTCCAGCTATAACCATGCTTTTTTTCATTTTTTACCACCTCTACTTTTTTTATAAATAAACAAAGCTACTATCACAATTACTACCAACATAATAAGGATTAAAATCAAAATGTTTACATCGACACTGCCGCTACTTTTTTCTTCTGTATATACTTTTACATTGTTTTCAGTGTAATCATAAACATAATCCCATTTCCCATCTCCATTAACGTCAACAAGGTAACTGCTGTTGTTTATCGGTTTCAACGTGGTATTGATGCTACTGGTCTTGTTGTAGTACACATCTGGAAGTTTATCCCCGTTAGTATCAACAAAGAAGAAAACACCGAAATCGTTTGATATCTTTATAACATCAGATGAATCTTTTGGATTTGAGTTCAGGTTAAGCTCTATTTCATCAGTGATTCCATCGTTATCGTCGTCGTCATCGTATTCATCCGGTATGTAGTCTCCATCGTTGTCAGATGGAAAATCGTATGGATCCGTTGCATTAGTACCATACTGTTCTTCTTCAGCATCTGACCAACCATCGCCATCAAAATCAACGATTATAGTTGCTGTTGTTGATGTTACATTTGTTAAATTGTCGTTGTCAGTGACAGTAAGTGTTACTGTGAAAACCCCTTCTTTTGTATATGCATGAGATGGGTTCATTTCATAGGATGTGTGATTATCACCAAAGTTCCAGGTGTAGTTAACAATGACTCCATCTGGATCGTAACTTCCAGAACCGTAAAAAACAATGGTCTGGTTAACCCGTCCCCGGTACGGACCTTTTGCGTCAGCAACCGGTGGAAGATACGTTGGAATTGGAGGAGGGTTTTCATTTGAAGATGAAGAGCCATCATTGTTTTCTCCTGTTCCATTGCCGCTATTTTGGTTGCTTCCTTGGTTTAGATCAACTATTAGATCCAGTCGCGTTATACCACCGTTCACAAACACCGCGCTTTGTGAAGTGTTTATTCCAGCTACGTAGAAGTAAATGGTTTTACCTTCGTTGTCAAAACCTGGGTCTTCAACATAAAACGGAGATGGGTCAGTTTCAAGTGGCGGATAATATGGTTTGTTGAAACCATATTCTCCGTTTTTAACTGTTGTCGTGTAGGTTTCGTTGTCAACCACCGCTTTTACTTCTGTACCATCTGGTACATTGTTGCCGTTGGTATCCTTTACTGTACCGTAAAACTCGTGTGGTGGACCAGGGAACGGGGCATCACCTGCTATACTAGTGATAGTAAAGGATAAGATAAGTATGTAAACGAAGAGTATTACCATTATTTTATTTGCAGACATATATGTTCTATCTCCATGTATTTCTGCTTCTTTTTTCTCCCCCTAAAGAAATAAGGAAGGGAGAGAGGCTGTCTAACCTTGCTCTCCGACAGTGTAGTAACCAGTTTGTGTCGTCTTCAACCATAGCCAGTATCCTACTCCAGGTTCCATGTTTGTGGTACTGCTTCCGTAGACGTTCACGAAGGCGCCTGTAGTGGTATCATACTTGTAAAGTATTTCTCCGCTGCTCGCTAGTACATCTGAGAGAGAGGAAAGACCACCACTTGTATCTGCTGTTTGGTTGTAGACAACCCAGTGACCTATCATGTTCCATCGATGGCCCGTCAACTCTACTATAGGTGTGGGGCTGGTTCCATGTGGGAATATGTAGTAGTTGCCTACCAAGGTGTCTGTAGCATTCATTTTTATCCAATACGCTTTTCCAGGTTCTATAGAAGATAACGATCCGGTTTGTTGCGATGGATTGTATGATAACCAACTATCTGAGCTTGCGTTGTACCATAGTATGTTGCAGCTCATGTTGATGTTACTCCAGATCGAGTCGAGCAACGTTCTAATAGAGATAGATGAAACATCCGCAGGTATGGATATAAGGTTCCAACCCTGGCTGAGTGTTATTCTGTAAGTGTTTATGGTAACGGTTCCAGATGACATGGCGTTGCCTGCGAGATCATCGACACCATCACCTGAGATAGTGATAGTTGGACCGCCGCCTGTAATCTTATGGCTTAGTTTCAGAGTGACCTTGTTGGTGTCTCCATCATTGTAAAACGCTGTGACAGTTACACCAGATACACCTATGCTGAAGTCTGTTGTTGATATAGTTGAGTTGTCAACGTTCTCACTGAAGTAGACATCAATGTATGAATAGGTGTTACCATTGTAGTCAGGGCTGAAAACAGCGTAATTGAACGTTGGTGCCGTGTTGTCTGCAGTAATAGTATCAGATTCAGTGTTGTTGTAGTTACCTGCAGGATCACTGGCATTGATCGTTACTGTGACTGTACCATCAGATGGACTGCAGGTTACACCACTAATGATCCACCATGCAACCGTACCATTGTATCCCGTAGCTATATCAGCAGTATGCCCACTGCCACCATAAAAACCACTCAGATTAGCTTTTATGTAATTGGTGTCACCAGCACTTAATCCTGCATCAGTAACAGTCGCTGAAACGTTAACTGTATCGCCATCTTTCACGTAAAGTGTACTGTTTATCGTTGTGTCTGTGATGAGAACATTAGAAACGGAAGGAGCTGCATCATCATAAGTAAAGCTGTTGCTGTCTGCAGTGCCAATGTTTCCTGCAACATCAGTAGCAGATGCGTTAACAACATAAGTGTTACCAGTAACCCATGTTGGAAGAGAAGTCCTCTGCCACGATGTCGTACCCGTTGTTGTAAGCCAAGCAGCACCAGTTTGCC
>JAGGZU010000062.1 GCA_021161865.1 Thermoplasmata archaeon | reverse complement strand
TTTGAGACTGAGCCTGAGCTTTGGGCTGAGGGAGCTGTTTACAACTGTACTACACATGAGTGGGATAGGACGAACTGGCAGCCTATATATAACCTCAGCGACCACATCAAGGTTGACATAGCCATACAGTCAGATACCCAAGGTATGTGGATGTGGTACATCGATGAAGATGGCGATGGCAGCTACGAGTGGGTGGCTAAATCTGAGGACTGGGACTGGAACAACAACCTTGAGATGCTTCCAACAATGTCTGAGTTGAACAACATGGGCTGGGTTGGACTAACAGGAGATCCTCAGAGCGGTTTACCAGAAGAACTTGAGCCCTGTCACAACTACACGTTTCATTTAAGCTTACACAACACGTTGAATGGAAACGACAACGAGTACCAGGGTGACACCACATCGTTTACCATTGAGTTCTACGCGACACAAACCGATAACCCTAACTGTGGTGGCGAGGAGGAATGCTACAAAACCCTTTCGTTGCCAACGGAAAGTGTAACAATGGTTGTACACCCAGGTAGCAGCAGCTATTTCGATACAACACTAAGTGACGTACCACATGGCTATGATGTAACCAATGGAACCTACGTGGGCTGGTGTTGCGATGAGGACCATACTATCACTCCAGGAACAGTTTACTCTGTTCATCTTTACTCGAGCTACGACCCTAACATGCCTGATTACTTTAAGGACCCTGACTGGGACATGGTCAACTATATTCTGAATCACAAGCAGGGTACTCCAGATGATGTACAGGCTGCTATATGGTACTTTATAGACCATGGCAACATGCCTTCCAGTCAGGCAGGAAAGGATATGGTGAACGATGCACTGGCGCATGGAGAAGGATTCAAACCAGCTTGTGGCCAAATCATGGCGGTTATCTGCGATGCCGGAGAAAACGTACAACATACCTTCATCGAGGTTGACCCATAAAAATGATAAAAATTAGGGGAGGTGCTGTTGTGAAACATCAACAGACGGCACGTCTAACAAGAAAGGTGTGTCAGTGACATTGAACAACCCCCTAATAGGGGAAAAACAAAGGAGATGATGAGATGAGAAGAATACTGACAAGTATAATGACCATTGGTGTAGTGGCTGCGATGATGGGAGTGGGAACCTTCGCTTATTTCAATGATGTTGAAAGCGCGGGTTTCACGATATCTGCAGGGGCGATAGATCTTGAGGTAGATGGTGAGAATCCTTGGTGTGAAAGCTTCGATTTTGAGTTGAAACCATCTTGGGATTGGGAGAAGAACTTTACTCTCCACATGACCGCTGACAGCAACCCAGCAAAGGCGTGGTTCAGACTCAAGGGTATCGTTGATGGCAATGGTTTTGAGACTGAGCCTGAGCTTTGGGCTGAGGGAGCTGTTTACAACTGTACTACACATGAGTGGGATAGGACGAACTGGCAGCCTATACATAACCTCAGCGACCACATCAAGGTTGACATAGCTATACAGTCAGATACCCAAGGTATGTGGATGTGGTACATCGATGAGGATGGCGATGGCAGCTACGAGTGGGTGGCTAAATCTGAGGACTGGGATTGGTCGAGTAACCTGGATATGCTGCCGACCCTCGGTGGTTTAAACAACACATGGATACAACTCACCCAAGATTGTCATAACCCACCGTACTTTGAACCCTGTCACAACTACACGTTTCATTTAAGCTTACACAACACGTTGAATGGAAACGACAACGAGTACCAGGGTGACACCACATCGTTTACCATTGAGTTCTACGCGACACAGCTGGATTATCAGGGCACAACACCACCGCAGTAAAACAAAAGTTGGAACCCCTTAACAGAACCTTTGGGGTTCCAATGCAACCATTTAAACTTGACACATCATCAGCCACAATTTAAGATACAGAACAAGGTAATGTATGGGGCAACATTATGGATACTATTCTCATATCAACAGAGAAAACCATCTTCTTTAGCGGTAGCTACATTGGAAACACTGTAGAACACATATGGAGACCGTTTGTTGGATGGGAGGATAATGTTTTATGAAAAAAACAATTATGTGTCCAAACTGCGGTACAAGGGTTTCATATAACGGTAAAGCAGGCGAGAGGATAATACTTAGTTGCCCCAACTGTGGAACGATAGGCTCTTACATATTTCCTAAAAAAGAAAGAAAAAGGATAGTGTTAACAAAAAAAGGTTTAGTTACCGCCGCTGCTTTAGCGGTCACAGCCTTTTTGTTTTTGACATACGTTTTTATACCAGTCATGCAGGGTTCAACACATTTCCTTATCGTACTCAGCGGTTCAATGCGCCCAGCTATACATCCCGGCGACATTGTGGTTAGCAGCTACGTGAAACCAAAGGATGTTAAGGTTGGTGATGTAATAACCTTCACCGATGAGGGTAACACAAAAAACTATGTTACTCACAGGGTTGTTGAGGTGCTTAGTGAACACGGCGTTATATACTACAAAACAAAAGGAGATGCCAATGAAAACCCTGATATGCGGTTGGTTAAATCCACCAGGTTGGTTGGACATGTTGCTTTTACAATACCCTACCTTGGTTACCTACCGGTGTTCGCTAAAACATTCACAGGTTTTTTCACACTCGTTATCTTACCAGGTATACTGATAATCCTTAACGAAATCTGGAATATACTTCGACCATCAAAGAGAAGAGAGAGATTGTTTAGAGGTGCATCATGAGTAAGAGAAATCTGTTACCTCTGATTTATGGAGTCTTCATCTTTTTTCTCCTCTCCACGGGTTACTCTTTTTCATACTTCAACGACAATGAGCATTCTATGGAAAACACTGTATCCAGTGGTGTGTGGTCGAACAGCAATTGCACAGAAACAGACGGGTGTTTTGAGTTTACCCTGGTGTCTGTTGAGGAAAACAATGGTCAAACAACTTTAACGGTTAATCTCACGGTGTACTGTGACCACGGGTTAAGTTATTTTGCTGTGAGTTTACCACCAGGTAGTGTAGCGACCACTCCAGAGGATGGAGCCGTTTATATTTCACCAAATGGTGAGATGTATAGGGTAGAGAACCCAACCAACAACCCTTTTTACAGTATAAAGTTTGAATGGTTTGATGACGACAACGATGGAGACGGTGTTAAAGGAGGTCTCTCAGACATCTTTCGGTTCAACGTAAACACAGATGATGCAGGTTATTACGATTTGATTCAGATGCAGGCGAAGGCAGGTAACATCTTGGGCATGGTTTCAATAGACATAGATTGTAATGCTGGTTAAATTTTGAGTCTATCCATGACAGCAGCCATTATTATTGGCAGAGTTACAGTTGCATCCCCTTCTACATTAACATGGTCAGCGTTTTCTTTTATCTTACCCCATGATATGGCTTCCCTGGTTTGTGCACCACTTAAACTACCATCGTACTCTACAGCGGTTGTTAGGTACACAGCGTAGTCTAAACCTTCTTTGAACTGGTTCCACCAGATAACATGATGTTTTGATATCCCTCCGCCAACAATTAAAGCACCGGTTTTTTTTGCATCAAAAACGATATCAGATAACTCTTGTTCGTCACTGAAAAGGTTTATTTTAAAGTCTCTGTGCTCCTGGTAGAAGAGCCAGAGTTGTGATCCAAAAGCACCATCTGTTATCCCTGGGACAAATATTGGTATACTATTCTTCCACGTCCAGTAGAGTATAGAGTCTTTTCCTTTTTTTTCGTTTTCAAGCCTTTTTCCAAACTCCCATATCAACTCCTTTGTTGACCACTCCTTTTTTGTTTTGTAGAGGTCAGCGAGAATAGGCTGCATTCTCTCCTCAAGTATTTTACCGTAGGATTCCATTGGTACAAGTATGTTACCCAGGCGGTGTATGTTTTTTTTGTGAAGCTCAACGTCATCCATCAGAAAGGAGCCGTGATGATAGTCTCTCCAAACCCTTGCGATGTCATGATCAAGGGTGCCGCAGGTGGTGACAACCGCGTTAACCAGATTGTTTTTAACCATCGCCCTTATTATCCCTCTCGTACCTGTAGCTATTATGCAGGCTGGGAATGATAGAAAAACAAGGCAGTCATCATCCTTTATCATCCTTTCAACCGTGTCTACAGCCATCGCAAGTTTTTTTGCAACAAAACCACCGGATTTTTTCATCTCCCTAACAAGGTCGTTTGCATTCATCCCCTCATGTAACTGTATGTCCTCAACAACAGGAGTTTTTTTCATCTTGGTACACCTCTAATAAACCGCTATTGCGCCATAGCCGACGCAGGAGCTACTTGGCATTACCTCATATGAGGTACCGTATTTAAGAAGCGTTGCCTTTTTTGCGCTCAGTTTTTTTGCTGCAACAACCATTGCAGCGACGCAACCGTAGCCGCACATGGTTATGTTGTTGCTGTAAACCTTTTCCACCAAACCCTTTGGGTTCAGTTTCACTATCTCCTCTATCGCTTTTTTGTCCTGTTCCCTTGCATACTCGTCCACGTTTTCGCCTGATGGGGGCATACTCCTGTAATTAAAACCTACATGGGAGAAGTCGCTGCTTGCAACAACAACCACTCTTTTATCATATTTTTTTATGGCATCAGCTATCTGTTCGCCAACTTCTCTGGCAGTGTCATAATCCTGCATAGCCATGCAGATTGCTGCGATAGAGAAAAACCTGCCTTTGCTTATGTATTGAAGAAAAGGTAATTGCACTTCTAGACTGTGCTCGTAAATATGTGCACTCTCATCCAGGTCTATTATTCCACCTGCGAGGTTTTTAACCAGACCCTCCTCAACAGGTACTCTGCCAAGGGGTGTTTCCCATTCACCTGGCGGGTAGAGTGAAACTCCTGAGCCTATGCCTGTGTGGTTTGGTCCAATCAGTATAAATGCATCTGCGAAGCCATCCTCTGCTACAGCAGCGTAGGAGTGCGCTGCGATCGCTCCAGAGTAAGCGTAGCCTGCATGAGGTACTACAACACCTTTTAGGCCCTTGTTGTGCTGACCAATTTCTGGGATTCTTCTTGGTCCACGTTCATCAAGGAAACACTCTTCTATTTCTTTTTTTAAACGGTTTGGAGAAGCAGGGTAGAATTGACCTGCAACCGCTGGTTTTCTAAGCATAATGAAAGGTAAATGGTTATGATAAATTAAGCTTTCACAAAAAGTATAAATACGGTTCGTAAATTCGGGATACAGTCTGGCAGGGAGAAAAACATGGATCCAATATGTCACATTGAGGTTATTAAAGACGGGAACGACTTTGTTATTAGAGTGCGATTGCAAAACGGTGTTTTAAGGGAGTACAGGAACCCTGTTCTTGAGGATGTACTCACTGAGATGATTAACGACGTACAGGAGGAGCTTGCTGAGTAAAACATTTTTTTAACTTTTTTACATGATTTTTGGTAGCACAAATATTAGTATCGCCGCTATGAATAGCATTATGTACATCAGAAACAGTAGCTGTCTCCTTCTTTTCAACATCTGTTGATACTTTTGTTTACATTCCTCTGAGCAGAATGCTTCTTCTAACGGTATAGCTTTTCCACATACTGGACAGTGTTTATGTTGAGGAACAGTCTCATCCATAGAATTCTTAATGCAGTATAGGCTGAAAAATGTTTACCCTGTTTCACATGAGTTTATGTGAACCCTGCCATCGACCACCGTTATATCTGCGATCGCTGTCACCGGTACATTGAAGGTTTTTTGTATCTCCTCCATGGTTTCTCCCTTGTTTATCGCGATTACAACGGCTTTGACGATGACTCCCATTTTTTTGAGGGAAGAAAGCACTGCTTTTAGTGTTCCACCTGTGCTTAAAACATCATCTACGATAACAACCTTTTCGCCTTTTTTTACACCATTTATGAAAAGAGTTGATTTTGAGTAACCCGTTGTTTGTTGTACTGAGATTTCTCCCGGTAAACCATACTCGCGTTTCCTTATTATGGTGAAAGGAGTGTCCATTTTAACTGAGAGTAGTGTTGCAAGAGGTATGCCCATGGCTTCAATTGTCACTATCCTATCAAAGGGTTGCTCTTTTGCTAGGTGTTTCTCCATCGCGGTTACCACTTCGCTTAGTAGGTCAGGTTTTATCTCAGGCACTCCATCGGTGATTGGATGGATAACGTAGTTGTAGTCACCTTTTTTTATTATCGGCGCCTCCTCTATGGATTTCCTTAGCAGACTCATATCTCTCCAACCTCTTTACAGACTTCTTCTAAATCGGGAATGAACTCGTCTATTATCTGCTTTGTGATGTGTGGCATCATAACCATTCTAAAGGATGATAGCCGCTCAACTGGATTGACATGCCATCCTTTTGCTGTCAATCCCTTCATAACCTCCTTAAGGTTTTTTACCTTAACTTCAATGACATTCAAAACCGGCTCAATGACAGTGTCCAACCCTACCTCGTTGAGTCTCTGTTTCATATAAAAGGTTGTTTCCATGCATCTACTTGCTATCTCTTGGTATCCTTCTCTGCCAAGGTGTTTTATTACTGCGTAGGCTGCAGCAACTGGTCCGCCTGAGCGTGTACCTAGGATTGAGGACTGTTTTTTTCTACTCACATATGGTGCATCTACGCTTATATCCTCAAACCATCTTCTATCCCTTACAGTAACGATTCCAAGAGGTATGGCTGAGCAACCCATTTTGTGTGCATCAACGGATACTGTGCTTACACCATTTACTAAAAAATCAAAGTTTGGTAGGTCATAACCTTGTTCTTTTAGGAAAGGTATGATGAACCCTCCAAAGGCTGCATCCACATGCAAAAAAACGTGTTCATCGTAGCAGAGTTCACCGATTTCTTCTATTGGGTCTATGGCTCCGAGTTCTGTAGAGCCAGCGACTGCAACCACTGCAGCGGTTTTATCTGATAAAATGTTTCTCAAACTGTTTATGCTTATAACATGCGCATCTGATGTGTCAACAACCCTTAGTTTGAGGTTCATTATAGAAGCAATCTTATTGAAGGAGAAATGTGCGTGGCTTGGGACAACAATCTCTTTTTTCCCTGTTAGACTTTTTGCAACCAGTATTGCAAGGAGGTTTCCCTCTGTTCCACCGCTTACAATCTGCCCAGCAGCATCTAAAGGAGCATGAAGTAAATCCTTTATCATCTCCAATAGTTGTTCCTCCATCTCCCATGCACCCATGAAATGCTCTGGGTCACCTAGGTTTGTCTCTAGAAATTCCATGTAAGCTTTTTCGGCTATGGGTAACGGTTTGGTGCACATTGAACCAAGTATTCTACCGCTGGAAAAAGGAATGTCTTTTTCCCTGAATTCATGCAGTTCCTCAAGTATATCTCTCTCTGATTTGCCATGTGTTGGGAAAGCCATGGTTTAGGGAATCTCAAGTATTACAAAAAACCTTTGGATACCATCACATTTTAATAGAGGATACTGTATTTTGATAACGATGAGTAACGAGAGAGAGGGGAACCGCATGGAAGAGTTGGTTACATCATTTGTTAAGTTGCCAGTGTATACGCGAGATGGGATCTATGTTGGAAGCGTGAAGAATGTACTTTTGGATGTGGAGGAGAAGAGGGTTGCTAGTTTACTTTTGACGAAGACAAACCCTGCTGTGATTGAAGGGGCGATGGATGTTGCTGTGCCTTATAGGTGGGTGAATGCTGTTGGTGATATCGTTATCCTTTCGTATTTCCCGCAGAGGGTTAGATTGGAAGAGAAGGAGGAGTCTTCTCCAGAAGTGGAGGAGAACGCTGAGATTGAAACGATTGATGAGCCGATAGTGAGAGAGTGAAGTCTTTCTTCTTTATCTCTTACTTTTTATTTGGTGAGATAGCAGGAACATTTTTATATAAAGAACATTATATATTAAACTTGTAAGTTAATATAGAAGTACAAGAAATGTACAACAAGATTTAAATATAAAGAACACGCAATAAGAATTGAAAAAGTTAGGGTGAAAATATGAAGAAGAACTCAAGAACTCTAAAAGCAAGCATCGTAATGGTAATATTGATTGCAAGTCTATTCACCGCTTTTTTACCAACTGCATCAGCAGCTGCCATTCTCCATGCTCAGGGCAACCTGAAAATGGAGTTTGATGCAAACGCTGCGAAACAAACGGTTACTCCATTAGGTGCACCGATATATATACCAATCAATGTCTCTTATCTAGTTAGCGGTATTTTTGCTCCAGCCGTGGTGGGCATCATTGGTGGAAGAATGCCTGCAATGATTGAATTATCTGTGGATCAGGCACCTGAATGGTGTACAGCCCTTGTTTCACCAGGTATTGTCAGCACAGAGGTATCAACAAGCTACAAATCCGCACAGGCTATCGTTACATTAAGTGTAGATGAAAACGCGCCAGCATTCACACAGTCAAAAGTAAGGATAAAGATGCACGCTAGAACCCTAAGAGGTCTTGGTTGTGAGATATCGGAGGTTACATTCTATGATGAAATACCCTTCACTCCTGGATACTCGCCAGTGATAAGCTTTACAACACCAAATGGTAACTTCAAAGAGATTGGGCCCGGAAACACAGCAAACTTTGATATTCACGTAGAGAACTTGGGTAATGCTCCGACAGAGGTTACATTCAAGATATTGAATCAACCAAAGGGGTGGAGCCCCAACATTATATCAATGACAACACTTGGAGCAAAGGTGCTTGGTGAAGAGACAACAAAAGAGATTCCATTTGTTGTACAACCTCCTTACAACTTTGGTTATCACAATGAGAGACAGTCATTCCAGGTTTCACTTACACCGGCGTACTACAGGGACCCAACGTTAACTGGTAAAGAATACGTCATAACATTTGTTGTGCAGAGCAGGGGTTTCTCAACCCCAGGCTTTGAAATGGTCTTTGCACTAACAGCATTGGTAGGTCTGGCGTTTGTCACCAAAAAGAGGCAGAAGTAGTAGAAAAAACCTCTTCCCCTCTTTTTTCACTTTTTTACGTCAACAAACTGATTTAAATATGAACCTATTTTTATCGATAGAATAATCAATAATAGATATACAACAATATTTAAATATATGGAAAGGTAAATAATATAGTACAATTATATAAAATGGCGATAAAACAATGTTCAGAGGGAGTAAACATACCAAAACATGTTTAATTCTCATTATCTTCCTATTCAGCATAACATTTACTGCTATACAAACAGAGGCTGGGCCAATATCGAGGTTAACTAAGTTATACCACTGCGAACCATTCTTCAAAGTCGAATACAACAAAACTTCATTGGAGGAACCTATTACCCCTCTAAGCGAACCCAGAAGGATACCGGTAAGGATTAGCTGCATGATAAATGGTTTATTTGCAGACATAGTAGCAGATACATATACCTCACATGAGACACATCTATATGTGAATCTATACGTTGAAGAAACACCAGAATGGTGTACAGCAACCATTTCTCCTCCATTGATATACATGCCGATAACAAGTACCTGGCACACAGAGAGCGCCACAGTTTATCTAACATTGAAAGAAAATGCACCAGCCTTTGAACAAGCAAAAATCAAAATAAGAATCCGTTCAGATAGCGTTGGAAAACATGTTATTATCCCTGAAGGTAACACCTCGCTTGAGATACCGTTCACAACAGGTTACATACCGATAATTAGCCTAAACATGCCTGATGGAAACTACAAGATAGTTAACCCGCAAGAAACCGCAACATTCACAATAGACGTTGAAAACCTTGGCAACGAAAAAACAGAGATAACATCTAAAGTGCTAAACACACCTGAGGGATGGACCGTTAGCATACTACCAACCACAGTTCTGGACTCCAAAGTCAGAGGAGGAAATCCCAGAAAGAGCATACATCTCGACGTTAAACCCCCATATGGATTTGGATATCATGAGGAGCGGCAGGTGATCCAGGTATCGATAACACCTTCCTACTACAACGACCCAACACTGAGAGGAGAAGAACATATACTCTCATTTATTGTACTAAACAGGGGGTTTTCCACTCCAGGTTTTGAAACCCTGTTTACAATGTTAGCATTTATAGGAATCGCCTTGGTCGGTAGAGGGAGGAGACAAAGATGAAATCTATAAAAATCATGGCAATACTTGCTGTCGGCATCCTGCTGTTTTCCTCCTTATTATCAGCAGCCATAGCTGAGCCATCAGATGAAACGGCAAAGAAAGATAGATTCTTGGATAAGGTTTTTAGAAAAATCTTTCAGATAGGGTCAGCAAGCTTCATGATGCCTTGGTTCAACTTCGTACTGGTCGAGCCGCAGCCAATAAGAGCGTATCCAAACACCATAGATCTAAAATATCTCAACCAAACCACCATACAGATAGGTTTGAGGAACGAAACAACCGGAGAATGGGCGGATAAACAGGAAACAATTGAAAAAATCGTTGGCGGTTACAGCTGGGGATGGATATATCAAGCCATATCCTTCGAATTCGAGCTTGTAACTCCCAATGACAGCCCATCCAACGCGTGGATAGCAAACTTTGATCCGAAGATAATAACGGTTGTACCAAACAGAAAAACAACGGACTGGTCTGTGTCCGCTCCATTTTTTAGAACAAACCTCACACTCACGTTGAATCCATCGGCAGACCCCAAATATCCAACACAGGATGTAAATCTTACAGTTAGAATAATAAGAAAGGATGTAAACGGAGGAATGTGGCTCCCGCCAAAATACTATGTGGGGCCATTCTGGAGTAACCCTCTATATCACATCATGTGGCCTCTTTTGTCAGGGCCAATGTTTACCATCCTTAACCATCAGGTTATAGGAAAAACCGAGATAACTGAGGAGCACCCTGTAAACATTTTAATCAGAGTGAAACATGACCACTTTGCAGAGATAATACCATCACCTCCAATGGAGATACATCCAGGGGATGTACTGTCTATACCCATAGCCATCAAAAACCTTGGAAGCCATATAGACACCTTCAACTTTAAGGTTAACACAACCGACAAAAACCTAAAAGTATCACCTCCTCCGTCAATCACCTTAAATCCAGGTGAAACAGGACATACCATGGTAAGTGTTGCTGCACCAATGGTGCTGAGAGATATAGGAACGACTCGTTCCATCATTGTGGAAGCCTACTCAATTGATCAACCAGACAAGGTGTTTTCCAACACCTTAATCCTGACAACAAGAGGGGTTTATGTTTCGGGAGGTGACATATTCTACCTTGTGATTATCGTGCTTGTAGTATTAATTTTGGCTTCTCTCATGTTTTACATGAGGAAGCATCCTGTGTCTGCAAAGGAAAGGTTCGTCAAGAAAAAGAAGGAAGAAAAATCTACCCGAGTTATTTCAAAGAAAATAGAGTGGAGAATAAAAAAAGAGGTTGCTAAAAAACCACCCGCAGAAAAACAGAAGAATAGAGCGTTGGAAAAAAGAATTCTTAAAATAAAAAAAGAGCAAGAGAGACAAAAAAGAAAACTTAATACCTAAGTTTGTGTATTAGTTTATCTCGTAAAACCCATTTGACTTGGTGAGGAGAAGGATGATTTCATGAAAGAATTAAAGCTAACAACCCCTGCTTGGATAATGGTTATACTGGTGATAGCGTTTGTGGTGGTGGTGGCACTGGTTTTTGCAGGTTTCTTTGGAACCGGTGATTCGGACAGGGATGGAATATATGATGGTGAGGAGTTACAGGGCTACGATATAATGGTCCATTACATAAATGATACAGAAACCATACATGTATCCTCAGACCCAAATAAAAAAGATACAGACAACGATGGTTTAAACGATTTTGAGGAGCTGCTTAACGCTACTGACCCAGCAAACCCTGATACAGACGATGATGGTCTCACAGACTACGAGGAGGTGGTAACCTATAGAACCAACCCTCTTTATCAAGACCAGGATAGTGATAAGCTCAAGGATGGGCTGGAGATAAATGGTTGGGATGTTACAGTGAGAGGTGTAACAACACATGTCACATCAAATGTGTCAAGAGCCGACACCGACTCGGATTTCTTCACAGATTTGCAGGAATACAACGCAAAAACCGATCCAAACAAAAAAGACACAGATGGTGATGGAGTCTGGGATTCTGCAGACATTGACCCTCTTTGGAACATCAAGGTAACCGTTGACCTCACAAACTTTACGTCATTGAAAAATGGAGCGGCTCCATACTTTGTTGTTTACGCCTACAGCAACTACACCATAACACCTACTGTCTCTGTAAACTATAATGAAAAAGTTTTACTGGGCAGTTCCTACGACCTCTCAAACGCTGACATATATGATGGATTAGGAAGCAATACATTTACAATTAAAGTCTCTGCCCTCGACAAAAACTCTCAAACGTCAGGTGGTGCAGATGTACCATTGGCGATAAATGGTTCAAGCAGCATATGGCAGATAGATTACAACATAACAAATCCACAGATGAGTTTCACTACTACAGGAGACGATGGTATACTTGGGATAGAAGTGAAGATACTGAGAGAGTGATACTGATAAGAAAACAATATAATCTCTTTTTCTTTACCATTTAGTAGATGGTTGAAACGCCTGACTTCCTTGAGGATGCTGTTTTTCTGCTTATAAAAAAAGCAGTAACTGAGTTACCAGATGATGTTGTTACTGCACTAAAAAAGGCTTTGGAGAGAGAGACAAACGAGGTTGCAAGGTTGCAGTTGGAAATTATGCTTAGAAACGTTGAGTTGGCAAAAAAGTTGCAGCATCCGATATGTCAGGACACCGGTACTCTAATCTTCTTTGTTGAAGTTGGCTACGATTTTCCATTCAAGAAAGAGGTTGAACCCGCGATAGTTAATGCGGTGAAAAAGGCAACAAGGGAGGTTCCACTTCGGTCCAACACCGTTGAACCTTTTACGGGAAAAAATAGTGGCACAAACATTGGGAGACATATACCCTGGATGGACTGGTCTTTTGTTGAGGGAGACGAATGTAAAATAACGGTTTTACCTAAGGGTGGTGGAAGCGAAAACGGTTCAGCACTTAAAATGTTCAATCCAACGGTAAGTTTAGAGGAGGTTAAACGGTTTATTGTAAACCATGTTGTGGAGTTAGGTGGAAGGGTGTGTCCACCTGGGGTGGTGGGCATAGGTATTGGTGGTGGAGGTGACATTGCTTTGAAGTTGGCGAAAAAATCTCTGCTTCGCCCCATTGGAGACAGAAACAAGGACAAAACCGTTGCAGACCTTGAGGTTGATTTGTTTGAGAGGTTAAACAAAACAGGCATAGGCCCTATGGGGCTGGGTGGTGACACCACAGTGCTTGACGTGCGGATAGAAGTTGCTGATAGACATCCAGCATCCTTTCCTGTTGGCATAGTACTGCAGTGTTGGGTGGACAGAAAAGCGAGTATGGCTGTAACAGGAGATGGTAAGGTGATATGGTGAGAGAGATTAGATATCCCTTAAAACAGAGGGATGTGGAGGGTTTAAAGGTTGGAGATGTTATCAGATTCACCGGCACTCTTGTAACCGCTAGAGACAAGGCGCATCAAAGGCTCATTGAACTCTATAAAAAGGGTGAAAAACCTCCAGTTGATTTAAGGGATGGTGCTATAATACACTGCGGACCAATAGCGAGGAGAGAAAAAGACACATGGAAGATAATATCTGCTGGTCCAACCACAAGTTACAGGATGGAGGAATACACCTTTGACCTAATTAGGCAAAGCGGTTTAAGATTGATCATAGGCAAAGGAGGCATGGGTGAAAAAACCGCTGAGGCATGCAAGAAATACAAGGTAATCTACTGTGCATTTACAGGTGGAGCAAGCGTTGTAGCTGCGGAGGCTATTGAAAAGGTGGAGAATGTTTTTTGGCTTCAGGAGCTTGGTATGCCTGAGGCTCTCTGGGTTTTTAAAGTAAAGGATTTTGGTCCCTTGGTGGTGACGATAGATGCAGAGGGAAACAACCTCACAGAAGAGGTTATAGAAAAAGCTAAGGAGAGTTTTGATTAAAACAGTCCGCCAGGGATGAACATCCTATTGCTGTAGATTGTAAGAATTACTACGGCTGCTGCAATTAGGGCCCCCCATACGATGGCATTCCATGTAATTATCTTTTTACCGTCAAGTGGGCCGAAGGGTAAAAGGTTGAAGAAGCCAAGGAAAATGTTTATGAAACAAACGAATCCAAGAATCTGCCCAATATAGGAATCCACTCCAAGGTAGAGGTATCCTATCAAAGAAAAAGTTGCCACTATTATGTTTGCAAGTGGTCCAGCCGCTGCTATTCTTCCCATCTCAAACTTTCTTGCTCCGCCCTGTATTGTTACTGCGCCTGGTGCAGCAAAGACGAAGCCAAATAGCATACCAAATATTAGAGCAAAAAACAGTCCACCGGGATACATCCTAAACTCTGCCCATAGACCATAGTGTTGAGCAACAAACTTGTGGGAGAGCTCATGGAAGAAAAAACCTGTGAGTATGCTAAATAGCGCTATTGGGAATGCATAGACTGCAGAGACAATACTGTAAAACCCGTTTGTCAAAAACCCTCCACTTCCAAGTGCAAAGGAAAAGGCAACTGAGAGAGTAAGCATTGCAATAGTAAGATGTATGATTTCTGTTCTACTGGTAACGGATTGTTGGGGCATTCCATCATAACCATAGTAATATGGAGTGGAATCTTCTCCCAGGGGAATGTCATGGAACGAATAGTATACTCTTCTTCTGCCTTCCATACATACCACCATAAGCAAAAGGGTATGAAAAGGTTTACCCAATCAATCCTATCTTAATTATATATGGGATAGCTACAACCGTACCTATTGTGCTTCCAAGGTTAGCAAGGGCAACGACCATGAGTAAACGTATCACCCTGTTGTTAAGAAAATCTCCTAAACCTTCAACCTTGTTCAACTGCTGGAAATCCTTAACAGTTGGCATCCTAAGTTTAGCCTCAACGATGCCAGCAAACCAACCTGCGGCTACAGCAGGATTAAGTGACGTAAAAGGTGCAGCGACAAAGGCTGTTAAAACAGACAGGGGATGCCCCCTTGCTATGGCTGCACCGGCTGCTGCAAGAAAACCGTTGATTAAAAACCACCATAGAAACAGGTCAAGAACCTTGTTCAACGATGAGAGACCGCTTGTGACAAGAACCCATGTGACAACTGATACAAAGAGAGCAGGGACAGCGTAAGCTATCATCTTAGCCACGTTAACACGTTTTTTAGGGACCTTTTCAAGCGAAGATATGTCAACATTCACCTCCCCTTTCTCAAGATAACTTTCTATACCTTGGATATGTCCTGCTCCAACTACAGCCAGAACCTTACCCTTCTTTTTTTCATCTAAAATCCTTTTAGCAATGTATTTATCCCTCTCATTGATTAAAACATCTGTAGCGCTTGGCGCTATCTTGCCAAACTCCTCCATCATCGCGGAGATAACATCCTGCTCCATCAACTCGTTTATATCGAAGTCCTCATCCTCGTCATACCCAATCATCGCTTTGATAAACTCTAAGGCTAAACGCATTTTTTCTCTAAAACCCATCTTTCTCCATGCTCTTTTGAGTGTAACAGAGATATCTCTATCAACAAGGGCTACCTCAATACCCTTGTTTTTTGCCTCTGTTATAGCTGCAACCATCTCAGCTCCTGGCTCAGATCCAAGCTCCTTACCTATCTTTCTCTGGATGGATGCGAGGAAGGTCTGTGCAAGGAGAAGATACGCTTTTCCACCCCGTAAAAAAGATGTGATTGGTGTTTCCTCCCACCTCTCCTTTTCAGTGAGAACCTTGTACCTGCTTTTACATAACTCAACAGCCACAACATCAGGTTTGTAACTCTCAATGGCCTCTTTTACCTCTTTAACACTTTCAGGGGAAACATGAGCTGTCCCCACCAACAGTACATCTCCTACCTTTACCTGCACCCTTTTATCCCTTCTTCAAAAACCAATTTTTTTACAGTTCAGCCTCAAACTCTTCTACAGTGGCTGTAAACTCGGAGTAATCCTTTATCTTACCCTTCTCCTTGAGAAACTCCCGAGTCAGAAGCCAGTAGATTAAAGCAAGAGCTCTTCTCCCCTTGTTGTTGGTTGGAATAGCCAGGTCTATGTATTTCAGCTCATTGTTTGTGTCACATAAACCAACCGTAGGTATACCAACGTTTCTAGCCTCATGTAAAGCTTGAGTGTCAACAAGAGGGTCTGTTACCACCAGTATATCGGGTTCAACAAAATGTTTTGCATTTGGGTTTGTAAGTGTACCTGGAGTGAATCTACCAGGTATAGCCTTTGCACCGGTATGCTTAGCAAACTCTTGTATGGGTTTCTGCCCATATTGACGTACGGAGACTATAAGTATCCTTGAGGGATCATATTTGGCAAGTAGTTTGGCAGCATCTCTTATCTTTTTATCGGTTTTCTTTATATCTATGATATACAACCCATCGTTTCTAACCCTGTATATAAACGGTTTTATATCTGCTGTCTTCTGTCTCGTACCTATATGAACACCTGAGGTAAGATACTGCTCCTCTGGTATCAAGGTCTGTTGCTCCTCGGTTTGTTGCTGCTCCTCTACCATGAAACCTCTTCTCCTTTTTATTTGCTGGGTAACCCCACAGCTGTCTTCCTTTTAACAGTAATCGGGATAGCGTTTTTCTCAAACTCCAGCATAGCTATCTTAACCGGATCAACCATATCCTTAGGCACCTTTATCAACACTGGGGCGCCCATTGCAATCTGTAAGGCACGTGCACCTATTATTCTGGCTTTTTCGAACCGTGTGTAACGCAAAGTCTAGCCTCCAGCTATGAAGCAGAAGATACAAAAATTATTTAAAAAGGTTACCATGGGTCAGCTAAACCTCTGTCTCTACCTGACCTTCTCCTTCAGCAAACTCTATTGATCTGTTTGAAAACACATCCAAAGCCAGCTGAATATCAAAGGTAATGTCTCTCAGCAGCGATTCAATCCGATGGTTTTTGAACTCCTTTACACCATCAACATCAGAGTATATTCTTCCCAGATACATGTCTCCGTCTTTATGTATTTCTATACTATATAACGTCTCTTCCATGCTTACCCTCCTTTATTTAATTATATATGATGTATAATAATTTTTTGGGTTCATAACATTCTCCTCATTAAATCGTTTATCTTGTCTCCTCTATAACCAAGGGCACCCTTGTTTTTAAAAGAACGTTTTATTCCCTCATAGCCGCCTTTCGGTGGATTCAACCTGAAAACAGGTTTTATATTCGGTAACTCTTGGTATCTAATTGAGCCACCTACAATAGCGGCTGATAGCTCATCGATGGATTTATATGAGGTGGCGGAACCAATATACTCATCTGTAACCGGTTTATCTCCCTCAATTCTCCCATGTGATTTAATGAGTTCTGCAAGGACCTCCTGGTTTATCTCACCCCAAGTCACATAATCCTTTACTCTATTCAACATTCCTTTGTAAGATGGTGTATCCTCAACGAGAACGCAATGGTTGACCCTTGTTAACCTCAACATCTGCAGGGTTTTTTTTATCTCCGGTTTCACGTTGATATTTCCTCTAACCCTTACCACTCCATAGACTGTCATGATACTACTCCTCCTCTACAACATCCACAGCGCCTGACACAATGTTAAGCTTCTTATATGTTCCCTCTGTGATTCTGGTCTCCACGTTTTTCTTAAGAGCATCGAAAACAGCTTTAGCGTAGTTCACGGTTGTTCTTGTTGTGCCTCTAGCAAAAGCCCAAATATCATCAATCCCCGCTATAGTCAGTATCTTCTTTGCTACTTCACCTGCAGCGAGCCCTAAGCCCTGAGGAGCTGGTTTGAGGAGTATCTCAACGGAACCGCTTTTACCTGAGACAGCGAAGGGTAGAGTATGTGGTTTACCACAACGACACTCCCATGAGCCGCAGCCTCTTCTAATTTCAATGATATTCAACTTGGCAGTATCTATAGCCTTCCTTATACTGGAGCCAACCTCCTTACCCTTTGCCTGTCCGAGTCCAACGTACCCATCGCCGTTGCCGACTACAACGGTTATGACAAACTTAACCCTTCTACCAGAGTCAGTCATACGCTGAACCATGTTGACATCTATAACCTCATCCTTAAGATCGGGGAGGAGAGTATCCACAATCTCAGGTTCTCTAAGGGGAAGCCTTGATTGAAGAGCCTCATGCATGGTTTTGATCTCACCGCTTTTAACAAGATGTCCCAACCTGGTTTTCGGCTCCCATTCAATACCTGCCTGACCAACGTTATCTCTTCGATTCATGGTTTTCCTCCCAATATCTGATCTTTAATCTGCTCAACAGGTGCCTTAGGTTTATTTTTAAGATGTTTACCAGCTATACGATCTTCATCTGGAAACATGGATTCATCACAGGGACAATAGACGCCGGCATCCACTATGCCCTTAACAACCGCAAACAACCTTGATCCCTTACTTGGAGTGTACCTACCGATATCTACAATACATTCCTCAACACCAGATTCCTTAGCTCTCTTGCCAGCCAATACACCTGTAAGGTATGCTGCTGATGTTGAATCCTTCGGAGTCTCCCAGCCATATTTCTTCAAATCACTTGAGACTGCAGAGGCAACTACAATGTCACCATCCTCTTTATACTTTACAAACTGCACAATCACATGATTCAACGTTTTTCTTATAACCGCTCTGACCTTCCTTGACTTAAGTAGTCTCTTCCTTTTCCTGTAATCAGTTACACCCTCTCTGTGTCGTCTAAAAGTTGGTATGTATCTTGGTCCCTGTCTCATTTCTTCTCCTCCTTAAGTATCCCATCAGCCGTAAGATGGGTTTTGAGATGTCCTCTACTTCTGAACTCACCACCTTTAGCTCTCCTGTAATAAACTCTGTAGATATGTCGGTCTATGTGTCCCTCATCTCGCAACTGTTTAAGATAGGATCTCAAAGAACGTATCGTGGAGATCCATCTCCTCTTCCTAGGTAATCTTGCAAAGGTTGCACCTTTAATTGATCCATGGCCACGTCTTCTACCCTTCTCCTTCTGCTTCTTTACATGTTTCTTCCTGCCCTTGGATATGCCGACGATGGGTCTCTTCTTAATCGCTCCACCTGCTATAAGTAAACGAATATCGTTCCTTGTTACAGCACGAGCTATCTCCTCAACTCTATCCTGATCCATCCACACCCTGTTAACGCCACACTTAAGGATGCTTGCAGCCACTCTTCTTTGATTCCTCAAGTCGGTCATAGGTCACCTCTATTAAGTATTCTTATTCCCAGCTCATCAGCCTTTGCTTTAATTTCAAGACGTTTCCTTGTACCAACGGTTGCACCAATCCTAACTGCCTGAGAGTCGGGGTTAACGCCATCAAGATCCTCAATTCTATAAACCAAAACCTCTTCGAAACCAGACGGATGCAACCCTCTTGCATCTCTTGGTCCTCGAAATCCAATTCTAACCAAAGGAGGTCTATACTTCAGGTTTCTACGTGCCTTAGAATGTAGACCTTTAGGTCGCCTCCAATGTTCTTTTATACGTTTGTATCTAAACCATTCCTGTCTTAGAAACTCTGGTTCCTTAACCTTTTTTCTCCGTCTTAAACGTAACGCCCTTTTCTTCTGATTATCAAGCTTCGGTTTAGCCTTAGAAACATACTTCTCCTCTTTCTCCTCTTCAGATTCCTCATGTTCACCGGTTTTCTCATCAACCTCTGGTTTACCACCGACCACCTTCTCAGGCTCCTTCTTTCCCTTAACCTCTGCCTGCTGAGGCTGTTTTTCCTCCGTTCCAACCTGCTCTTTAATCTTACTGGCAAGAGCCTCTGTGATACCCTTCACCTTCACAAGATCCTCAACCGATACTTTCTTAAGGGATTCAACTGAGGTATATCCAGCCTGATAAAGCGCTTCTGCCTTGGCTTTACCAATACCTTCAAGCTTGGTGAACTCCTTGATAACATCCTCTTTTTTCATCGTCGACTCCTCCCATCAGATACCCTGTATATTCCATCCTGAAAAACACGGATATCTCTGTTTTTAACCTTGGTAGCGTGTTCAATGTTGGCGACTGTTTGACCAACGTTCTCCTTGTTTATACCTCTAACAAAAATATCCTCACCCTTCACCTCAACCTCTACTCCATCAAGTATCACAGCTCGTCTCGGTGTTCTCTCACCCAGGAAATTGTGTATAAGAAACTCGTTGTTCTCAACCACTGTTTTAATGGGGAAATGCGAATACACCACCTTCATCCTGTACTCAAAACCGTCCTTAACCCCTTTGATCATGTTGGCTATATGGGCCGCACATGTTCCAGCGAAGGCAACATCACGTCTCCTTGAACTTCTACAGTTTACTTCAACAACTCCATCAGATTTTTTAATCTCCACCATTGGATGTGGAAAAGACCTTGAAAGCTCACCTTTTTCTCCCTTCACCTGCACGGTGTTGTTGCCCTCTATAGTTACGTCTACGCCCTCTGGTATATCCACGGTTTTCTTCAAAGCTGTTTCTTCTGTCATCTTCATCACACTTCAGTAAACATAAGCAAGGAGTTTTCCTCCGACACCTAACTCTTTTGCCTTCTTGTTTGACACGACACCCTCTGTTGTGGTGAGTATAAGTAAACCAAAATCCCTTGCTGGTAAATACCTGATTTCCCATCTTTCAATATCCTCGTGTCCAATTGGGTATCTTGGTTTAATTGCTCCACAGTCGTTGATAGCACCCATCAGATTAACCTCAAATGATCCTCCTCTTCCATCATCCTTGGCCTCAAATGATTTAATGTAACCCTCCTCTTGAAGCAATGTAAACACATTTTTAATGAGTTTTGATACTGGTCTAACCACGCAACGCTGTTTTCCCTTCTGTTCCGCATTCTTTATGGCAGATAAGACATCTGCCAGTGGATCATGCAACATGTTTTTTCCTCCATCACGAATACTTTTTGAAACCTAACTCCTCTGCCATCTCTCTAAAACATTGCCTGCAGAGATGCAAACCGTACATTTTTATAACGCCTCTACGTCTACCGCATCGTTCACAGCCTTTTATTCGGCCGTACTCCTTTTTCTTCTCCTTTATTTTCACTCGACAACCTCCACGTTAAACTTTTCTTTCATGAACATCATAGCTTCCTCCAGTGTAACCCTGTGTCTTCCCGGTATCTTCCTGTTTTGTATCCTCCTATGTTTAACCCTGTAACCTGGTTTCTCAAGGGTTACACAAACGTCCATGCCGAATATTCCCACCTCAGGATCATAACGTTGATCCGGGAACAATGTGTGGTCAGGTATACCAAAGGATAGGTTACCTGTTTGGTCAAAGGAATAATATGGTATCTTGTTCTCCCTAACATTAAGAGCTTTCTTCAGAAACTCCTCTGCATCATTTTTTCTCAAAGTAACCTTGCACCCAAGAGGCATACCCTTTCTTATACCAAGATCCTTGTTGGTTGTTTTTGAAAGAGTTTTAACAGGTTTATGGTTGGTTAAAGACTGAAGGACCTTCGCAGCCTTCTCCAGTTTCTCTCCAGCCTCCCCAACTCCGATATTAACCGTTACCTTCGCTACCCTTGGTTGGGCCATTGGGTTAACTTTAGCCTTCATCTCATCCTCACCTCAGGTAATGTTACAACCGGTGAATCCTTTCCAATTGGAAACACATAATCCTTAATCGTTGAAAACTCCGTGTTTTTATCCTTAAGTACAACAATGTTTGGTCTCGATGAACGGGTTACCTGCACATCCTTGATTGTTGCAACTTTTCCAATATGTGCCCCTCCAACGATAAATGCAATGTTGCCTTTGTCGAAGGAATACACATCCGTTATTTTTCCGTCGGAAAAGGAGAACTTAACCACGTCACCGGTCTTGTAAACCTTCTTTTCAACAAGCATATTTCTTCCATCATGTAGGTTAAGCTGCGTTCTACCACCCTTAACTATGGTTTTATTCTCAATTCTACAGAGTTTCCAACCCTGCTCTTTTTTACTTATAGGAACAAGCGTTAGTTTCCCTCTTTGATCAAACAGCAACCTGTAATCCTTTTTCATGTCAGGGATGGATATAACGTCCATAAACCCGCAGGGAAACTTGATGTCCTTCCTAACAGCACCATCTACAAGTACCTTGTCGCTTCCAATTATTTTTTTAGCTTCACTTCTAGTATCGCACAGAGAAAGGTAGTCTCTGAGTAAAAGCCCAAGTGGTATGGATTTATCTGCAGGATGCGGACCAGGTGAAGGTTTCATAGTCCACTTTATGGTTTTTCTCTCAATCTTAAGTACTCTTGGTGCAGCTAAACGTTTTAAATGTTTACGCATTCTCCTTGCCCTCCTTCTTCACCTTTTCATCGTCACCGGTTTTTTTCTTTGGAGCCTTTCTCTGCTGAGCCTCCTTTTTACTAGCAGGGGTTTTACCGGCAGAGGTTTTTTTACTCGCTGTCTTTTTAACGGTTTTCTTTTCGTCTTTTTCCTCTTTAACCTGCTCCTTTTTAATCTCAACGGGCTCTTCTTCAGCACTGGTTTCCTCAACCTTCTGTTCCTCTGCAGTAGCCTCTTTCGCGATCTTCCGTTCCTCTTCAACTTTTTTCTGCTCTTCCTCGATCTCCTTCAGCTGCTCCTTAGCCTCCTTCTCGATCTCCTTCTTAACTTCTTCAGGAACAACCCTCTCAAGACGTGCCCTTCTAACAGGATCGGTCAGGTTTAGTTTAGTTATGAGGAGATTACTTGGGTGAATGGGTTTAGCAATCTTTTTACCATCAGCCTTCGTCATGATCGCTCCTTCTATTTCAACAAAACTTTTTTTCAGATTCACCTTAGCAATCTTCTCAACATGATCCTTAAACTCTCCTCGCATGACCTTGACTGTATCTCCTTTAGCCAATGGAAAACTTCTCCTGTTATATTTCAACAGCAGCTCCTCAGTAAGATGCGCGGAGAGATACTTCCTTCTAACATGAAGCGGCGCAGAGTAACGAAAACGCCTCTGTTTCCTTGGTTGTTTCGATATCATCATCATCACACTCACACAATCATTGAGGCTGCTGCAGCTATTTTAGGCCAACGCTCTGCAGCCTCAAGCGCAACAGGTCCCTTTATCATAGAACCCTTCATTTCACCCGTAGGTGTAACTATAACCGCTGCGTTATCCTCAAACTGGACCATAACACCATTTGGCCGTCTGAAAGGACGTTTCTGTCTTACAATAACCGCGTTGAATATCTGCCGTCGCATCTCTACAGTGCCCTTTTTAACACTAACAAATACACGGTCGCCAATACCTGCAGATGGATACCTACGATGAGTACCCTTTATCTTAGGCACCATAATAATCTGCACCTCTTTAGCTCCCGTGTTGTCCACGCAATTCAGTCTGGATCCGATCGGTAAACCACGTATATTTCTCCCAGGTATCCCTTTCATTTTCGAATCACCTCATAGTTTTTGTACAACAACAAACGACACTGCTTTGCTAAGTGGTCTGCATTCTGAGAACTTTACCTTGTCCCCAACGTTCACCTTTATGCATGGTGGACAGTGAACCATGTTACGAGAGGTTCTTTTCTCGTACCTTTCATACTTTGGGATAAACTGAGTATACTCCCTTTCCACAACCACTGTTTTATCCATCTTGTCTGACACAACTACACCGGTAAACAACTGCCCTCTAACCGAAAGGGTGCCATGAAATGGGCAATCCCTATCTGAGCAGGTTTCCTCTGGAGCAGGAACATCCAGACCTATATCCCGAGCCAACTTTTTATCTACCATCTTCTACCTCGCTTTCTTAATTCTATCCTCAGGTCTAAATTGAAGTCTTTTTCCCTCTATCTCGTAACTTCTGTCATCCTTCGTAAACAAGAAGGTTGCTATCTCCTTGGCAATAACATGCTCTCTTCCATTAATCTCCAACTTGAAGGTATTTTTTGTCTCATCAACTATGACACCGGTTCTTCCAACCCAGCTTGGGTCCATACTATACTTTACTTTAACCATCCGGCCTATCAGTTCACCCTTCACCAGCAGTTTTTCATCATCCATGGTTTACACCTCAGGAAACCTCCACCATGTATCCCATTTTCTCCAAGTACTCCTTCACCTTGTCTCTATGGTCGCCTTGTAACTCGATTTTACCATCTTTGATGGTACCTCCGCTGGCGCAGATTGTCTTGAGTTTACTAACCAACGATTTCATGTCTGTATCGCTTGGGTCTAGACCTTCTACGATTGTCATAGTTTTTCCATATCTCCTTTTATCAATCTTTATCTCTATACGTTGCTGTTCCCTTGCAATCTCCTCACAGACACACAGCTCCTTGGGAAGACCGCATTTAGGGCATATCTCACTCATATTTCTTCTCCTTCTCCTCCGCAATCACGGTGAGCAGACGAGCTATAGAGGTACGGAGCTGATGTATCTTGCCAGGCGATGGGGGTGAACCACCCATAGCTGCAACTCCTCTCTCATGCATGAGTTCCTCTCTAAACTCCTTAAGTTTCTGCTTTCTTTCCTCAGGTTTAAGCTCCCTTATCTCCTTAGCTGAAAGAGCCATACTATGCTTCCTCCTTAGCTAATTTCTTAAGTTGTTCCTTAATCTCCTTAGCGGTTTTTTTGCCAATACCCTTTATCTCAGCGAGGTCATCTACAGAGAGGTCTTGGAGATCCTCAAGGGATGTTATACCCTTCTTCTCCAACTCCTTAGCGGTTGAGGAGCCGACACCTTTAATATCCGTTACCTTAGCAGGGGTTTTTTCAACTGTAGGTTCTTTAACCTCAGGTTTTTCCTCGACCTTCTTTTGTTTCTTCTCCGGCTTCTCCGCAGTCGATTTCTCCTTAGGAACCGCAGTGATCTTTATTTCATCAGGAAGTTTGGCATCAGGTCTCATTATCCTGACTCTCACCCCTATAATACCTGCTTTTTTCTTGGCAACCGCATAACCCTCATCCATGGTTTCCCTTGCTGTTTCACCACAGTATTTGACGTGTCCCTCTGTAAACTTCTCAGTACGATGCCTTGCACCAGTCAGTTTACCTGAGAGAATCACCTGACAGCCCTTTGCACCAGCATCCATTATCCTTCTTACAGTAGAATGACCTGCTCTTCTGAAATGCCATCCTCTAACAAGAGCTTCGGCAAGCTTTTCAGCCATAATCTGTGCATTCAAAGCAGCGTTACTGCCAGCTTCCTGAATCTCTATCTGAGGGTTGTCAACACCGAAACGTTCCTTTATCTCCTCGGTTAACCTGCTGATGTTCGCTCCACCTCTACCGATAACAAGACCTGGCCGCTCCACAATCATAGTTATCCTCGTCCCCATAGGGGTCCTCTGAATATCCATGCCGCCAAAGCCAGCTCCAGATATCTCCTTACGCAGGAACTCCTTTATCAGCAGACGGTTTATGTTTTCCTCAATAAACTTATTTTCAATGACCATTATCCTACCTCTTCCAAGACTATCTCTAAATCTGTTGTCTGCTCGTTGTTATCAGTCGCTCTGCCATGTGCACGAGGCATAAACCCTTTGATTTCCCTGCCACGGTATGCAGATATGTGTGATATGACCATGTTCTCTGGGTCCAGCCCTTTATACTCAGCATTGTTTTCAGCGTTCTTAAGAACTATAAGCATGTGCTGCGCCGCTTTCTTCGGGAAGCGACCTGGACCCATGCCATGTCGATGTGACACCTTCTTCTTATGCACAACAAAGGGTACTGCTCTCTTCAATGCTATAACGTCCTCAAGGTACTTTTTCGCATCCGGTAGCCTCATACCCTTCAAAGCACGAGCTAGGTTTACGGAATGTTTAGGCGAACACTGCAGTTCATAACCGTATGCTCTCGCAGTTTTTTCTGGGTCAATATTTTCAACAGAGTATTTAGGCATATTTCATCACTTCAAAGGCATAAACTTAGACGACCGGGTTGCACCCACACCTGGACCACTGTGCTTAACCTGTTTTCTTGTTAGTGCAAACTCACCAAGATAGTGGCCTATCATCTCAGGTTGAATAACAACCCGTTTAAACTCCTTTCCATTATGGACACCAATGGTTTTCCCTACAAATGAGGGAAGTATAACCATGTTTCTGCAGTGTGTCTTCACCAGCTCGCCATGCTCTGCTTTCTCGACATCCCTCAGCAGTTTGTCCTGCTCCCTTGTTAAACCACGACTTAGGGTTCTTCTGACTCTTGATGGGAAAAGTGGAATAAGCTCTTCGATGGACATGCTGGCAAGCTCCTCCATGGTTTTACCGCGGTAGAAAAACTCCTTCCTCCCGATCTCAATCTTCTTCCTGCTTTTACGTTGACGCCGTGAAAGTGTTTTCCTGGCTACTTTCTGTTCAGTCATCCTCACTTCCTCCTACCGGTACGACGAGCGGCTATACTACCAACCTTTTTACCAGGCGGCATACCTCTCCTAACCGTTGATGGTTTACCCACATGCTGATGAGCGCCACCGCCATGTGGGTGAGCAACAGGGTTCATCGCTACACCACGTACTGTAGGGTACATCTTTCCCCTGGCTCTCGCAGAATAATACTTTGCACCAGCCTTTACAAAAGGTTTATCCTTCCTTCCTCCTCCTGCAACAATACCAATAGTAGCGCGACAGGATGAAAGAAGTGTTTTGAACTTTCCAGATGGTAATTTAATAACGGTTTTCTCAGAGTCATGGGAGACAACGGTTGCTGATGATCCAGCAGCTCTTACAAGTTTGCCTCCATCTCCTGGATTCAATTCAATGTTGTAAACCGGGTAACCCTCAGGGACCCGTCCAATAGGCATAATGTTACCTATTGCTGCCTCATTTTCTGTTATCTTAACAGATTGACCAACTCTAATCCCCTCAGGTGCAAGAAGCACAAAGGATTGGTTACCCTCCTTCGATTTAACCTTCATAAGGGGCGAGGTGTGTATGGCATCTCTCACAATATCAGATACAACGCCTTCAAATTCATCCTCAAAGGGATACCTGACATCCCCTTGGTAGTTATGTGACGGCGTCCTGAACCGAGCAGTTCCCCTTCCTCTTCTTTGGAGTATCAGTTTCTTACCCATACTTCACCTTCTCAGAATATTCCAATCCTCATTCCTATCTCCTCAGCACTGTAATCCGGCATAAAGGTAACAATTGCATGTTTACCAGTTCGATTAACCTTCACACTAACGGATTTCACCTTAGCATCAAAAGCCTTCTCAACTGCTTCCTTAATCATTCTTTTATTAGCCTTTAAATGAACAACGAAGTCAAGTGAATTACATTTCTCCATTAAATCCATGGTTTTCTCCGTAACATATGGATGCAATATGATTTCATATGGATCCATCATCTCACCTCCAACTGTTTCAAGGCAGAGACGGTTATCATAGTTAATCTCCCAGCCTCTCCACCAGGGGCCAGATGTTCTATGTTCAGCTGAGATGGAGAAACCACATCCACGCCAGCAAGGTTACGGACACTTCTATATATATTGCCTTCATCAGAAACTATTAGAAGAGACTTGGGTTTTCTGTATCTTCTGCCTCTCAACTTCCCTTTTCCAGCACGTATATGTCTCCCATTCTTTGCCCTTACAATATCATCGTAAACACCAATCTTCTTCAGAAACTCAATCATATCCTTCGTCTTCGAAATATCCTTTAATGAATCATCTACAACCACAGGCAACGTTACCTTCTCATCAAACACGTGTCCTCTACCACGAACAAGCTCCTTGTTACAGGTAGAAGCCAAAGCAGAATGCAGAGACAGTTTTTTCTCCTTCTTATTCACCTTCTCATCCCAATTCTTCTCCACCTTAGGTGGATGAGCACGTCTACCACCTGGTGTGTTGGGAGCCTGTGCACCTCTACCAGTCCCTCCCTGCAACCTGGGGGTTCTCGCTCTTCCTCTCCCCTTCCCAGGCCAATCAACAGCATACATCATACCAGCCAGAACGTCTACACCATAGGGTTGTCGTTTGTTTGACTGGACGGCCCAAAAGGATTTTTTGATAACATCCGGTCTGTAGGGTGTGCCGAACACCGGTGGAAGCTCCACCTTACTTACAACGTTTCCATCCATGCCATACACATTTACCTTAACCATGATCATCTACCCTGTTTACTCATAGTTGAAACATATGTTATCTCAGGTTTTTCCACAGTCACACCACGTTGATATCTGACGGCATCTCTAAGCCTTACTAAACGTTTCGCAGGCCCAGGGATAGAGCCATGAATAACAAGATAATGGTTTCTTATAACACCATAGTTTGGGAAACCACCAGCAGGTGTGATTTCTTCACCGTTTTCACCTATTTTGAGCACTCTTTTGTTGTATTCTGTACGCTGATGATAACCCATCTGACCAGCCTGAGGAACCGTAGCCTGAATCCAACTTGGGTTCCAAGAGCCAGCGGTTCCAATCATACGTCTATGTTTAGAGTTCTTATGAGAAAGCAGTTTAACCCCCCAACGTTTAACATGACCTTGGAAGCCTTTACCCTTGGTCACCGCTATCGCATCAATCATGTCACCCTCTTTTATGACATCTTTAACAGTAACCTCTTTGCCAAGTAAACTCTTCACGTACTCAACCCTTTCATCGATGCTTCCACCACCAACCCTTAGCTCTATCAGCTCAGGTTTCTTCTTAGGAACAGATGAAACCAACCTTGGTTGGGTGTACACAAGAACCCTTATCTCATCAGCCTCCTTGAGTTTTTTCCAGTCCTTGCTGGTCTTCTTCTTAGGTAATGGCAGTCTTCTACTTAACTCAGAGTCGATCTTCTCCGCCCATATTTCAGTTAGGGTTTTGAGGCCGTAAGCGGTTTCTTTGTACCCTCTCACAGCGGCAACCTTCAAGGGTGGCGTCTCTACAACGGAGACAGGCACCATGACTTCCTTCCCGGAGGTTGTAGAGGTTGGTCTGTAGTCTATAATAAAAGCATGAGTCATACCTGCCTTGTAACCGGCAAAACCTTGGATTTTAGGCGTATCGCCATCATCAGGCCAACTCTTCACATGGGGAACTTCAGAGCGTGCCCTCTTTCTGGGCGAATAGCCCATTGATCCTCTCCTTGGATGATGAGGTGCTGGCATAGTGTTACCTTCCAATACATGCTATTTTTGTTTTTTCCTATACCGTGACATTTCAACAAGCGGTCAAAACCTTACTGGACCACCTGTTGCTTGGGTTTCCACACGGAATTGCCCAAACCAATGTCTGGCATAGGATACCGTAGGAGTAAGGTGATAATAAAAATGGTATATAAAGGTTGTTCTTCACAACTTCAACAAAATCACAGAATGATAAAAACAGAATCATCGCTAAAAACAGGAGCTCTAAAAGAAGTCAATCTCTCCCCATTCATATGTCATTCGGTAACATCTGTACAATAAGCCGTTTATAAGCAAAACAACAGAGTAATAATTGATGTTGATCGTTGGAACCATCACAAACAAGGCTGAGGCACAGGAGATAGAGTTCATCGCGAAACTCTTCATAGTTGGTAAACGTGCACGGTATCTCGCGAGCAACATCAAAAACTA
Source organism: Thermoplasmata archaeon (assembly GCA_021161865.1). Lineage (GTDB taxonomy): Archaea > Thermoplasmatota > E2 > DHVEG-1 > B18-G2 > B91-G9. The sequence goes on along the minus strand of JAGGZU010000062.1, from coordinate 1,804 downwards.
AGGCTCATCCCATCTCCCCTCCTTCTTTTTTTCTAATATTATTATAAGTTACTGCTTATATCCATTGTAAATCATGAAAAAAATATAGTGAGAGGTGTGAAGCTAGTTAGAAAAATCCTTTTTTCTTCAGATAGGGCAGACCCGTTCTTTTGTTAACCCCAACCTTATAACCCTTTGGTAGTTCATCGCAGGGTGTACCGCTTTTTGGTGTTTTTTTACTGAAGAAGTAAATGGTTTGTTTTTTTCCACCTCTCAGTGTAACCTCTCTTTCGTAAAGAGTCCATCCTTCATACGTGTACGCCATCTCTCTCCAACCTCCGAAGGGTAGAAGGAGGTTCTACGATTTAAAACTTCTCCTTATTTTACTCTGCAGGTGTCAAAATAGTCTTGGAATCATTCTCCATTTCACTTTTTTCATGTAATCCTTGTATTCTCTGCCATACTGTTTGATGAGATGTTTTTCCTCATCAAGTATACTCCAGATGAGGATTGGGATGGATATTAGGGCTAGGAGTAGGGCTGCTGTTGAGTAGAAGAACAGTGCAAGCCCTATGCTTATGATTAGTAGGGAGGTATAATGTGGGTGTCTAATATATTTGAAAAAACCTGTTGTGACGAGCTGCCCATTGTATGTCTTATGCCAGAATGCTTCCCATTTAAGGTAAAAAACCGCGCCTCCAAGGAATATTATAATTCCAGCTGCTACTGTGGGCAGCAGAGGTGTTGGGATGGTCCATAGTGATATATGATACCATATTTTAAGGGCAGGTGTAATAGGTCCTATGAGTATGATTAATAGAAGTGGAGCATAGTGGGCGATAAATAATGCACGTAGCTCCTTTGGAGGTTTGTATTTAAAAAACATTTTATTTCATCAACTGTATTCCATCGTTGTTTATAACTATGTTTTGTGTTTTTAGGGTGTGACGGGTGTTTCTCATCTTAAGCACGGTGAGTTTTCTTCTATCCATTGCTGGGTCAAAGTTGAGGAAGATTACACCATCTGCGAGAAACTCAGATATGGTATCCCTTGATGCTCCTGAGGAGTCAAAGGATGCCTCAGAGGTGATAACTGCGGTGCATCCGGTTGATTCTATAGCATCCATGATGTATCTTAGATGCAGCCGTTTCAATGGTATGTCCTCATTCATGATTGAGAAATCTTCTGCGTCTATGAAGTTTATGTCGTCACTCAACGTTATGTCTTTGACGTAGAATGGTGTCTCTGCAAGTGGTGTGATTGGATCTATGACTATTCTGTCGTATGCACCTGATGTGATCTCTCGAATGATTTCTTCGTAGATGTATCTTTTGTTGACGTCCACATAGAATATCCTCAGCTTACCCTCTTCTACAGCGTTTTTGAATGCGAAGTTCATCTCCTCAGCCTGCATCAGTATTTTTCTTTCTTTTCTATCCAATGATATAAGTAGGCAGCGTTCCCCCTCTTTGAGTCCTCGGTTGATGAATTGATAGGCAAATATGCTTTTGCCGCTTCCAGGGGGACCAGAAACAAGGGTTATGCTTTCTTTTGGGAAACCTCCGTTTATTATCTCATCTAAACCATACACACCTGTTTTTATTCTCTCCATTAATTCACCTCAAATTAGGTCGCTTTTATGCATCCCATCTCAGGTTTGTATTATTATTCATGTATATTACGTTTTTTGGATAAGGATTGTACACAAATATTTATTAATACAAAAATATAAAATTTAGTATGGAAACATGGAGGAAGACCAATGATGACCCCTGGAGTACACATATGGGTTTGGATGCGTGACGGAGGAAACCTAATGAGAGC
>JAGGZU010000133.1 GCA_021161865.1 Thermoplasmata archaeon | reverse complement strand
TAGTCTATCTTCTGATGGCGTATAGGATGCATCTGTAAAATTTCTGTTTTTATGGATAAAAAATAATCATTTAAATCGAAATTAATAAATAGGGGAAACGGGTTAGTCTGCCAAAACTTATGGAGGTGAAGGTGGTGGCGAAAACATCTTTGAATATGGAGGAGAACATAGCTGGACTACTCTGCTATCTGCTTACTTGGGTTACGGGAATAATATTCTTTTTCTTGGAGAAGGAAAACAAGTTTGTTAGGTTCCACGCTATGCAGTCGATACTCACTTTTCTACCGCTTAATATAATCGCCTGGTTGGTTGGTTGGCTTGGTGCGCCTAAATGGACACCGGGTGGATACTATGGTTTAGGAACGTGGAGTCCAGGGATCCCTGCATTAGTGTATCTCTCTTGGTTAATCTGGGCGATCACGGTCATTCTATGGCTCATCTTGATGATAAAGGCTTACCAGGGAGAAAAGTTCAAACTGCCAGTGATCGGTGACATCGCTGAGAAACACATTTAAACAAAAAACTTTTTTTATTTTTTAATCATTGTATATTGTTCTTTCTGATATTTCACCGGCTATGTTGGTGAGCATGAGTCTACGAATCTCCTCTTGGTTTTTTGCGTGAGCAAGTACCCACATGAGTTTAACATAGGCTGTCTCTGGAAGCATATCCTCTCCAGGTACTACACCGAGTTTAAGTAGGTCTCTACCGGTGGCGTAAACATTCATGTTTATTCTACCGTATATGCATTGTGAGGCCATTACTATGGTTGAACCGTTTTCTATCAGTTTCTTGATTTTTGAGTAAAGAGGTTTTGATACATGTCCCAGTCCAGTTCCAACCAGCACAATGCCTTTTTTGCTGGGTATATCTTTCGGTTGCATACCAGGGTAGACGTACACCATTGCGACATCCTTTTCCATTTCTGTTTCAACCTTGACTTTTCCTGTTGTTTTTTGTCTGTAGCTGGAGGTTGTTTTTATGTTTCCATCAGAGACTATTCCAATGGGTTCTGAGTTTATTGTTTGAAATGCATCTCTTCTGGAGGTGTGCATTTTTCTAACCTTTGTTCCCCTGTGTATTGTGGTGAATGAATCAGAAATTTCACCGTGCATCACTACAACAACCTCTCCAATGTCTGAGTTTGCCGCTACAGTTGCAGCGTCAAGTAGGTTTTGTGCGGCATCCGATGATGGACGGTCACTTGATCTTTGTGCTCCAACGAGAACAACAGGTCCTGTAAGGTTTTTTAGCATAAATGATAATGCTGCTGCTGTGTAACCCATTGTATCTGTGCCATGTGGTACAACAACCCCGTTAACTTTGTTTTTGTTGAACTCTTCTGCAATCTCTTTAGCCAGGGTTTGCCAGTTTTCAACGGTTATGTCTTCACTGAGTAGTTGAAAAACAACTTTTGCTTTTATGTTGCATATGTCGAATACTTCTGGGACTGAGAAAGCGAGGTCTTCTGCCGTAGTAGCAGGGTAAACCGCTCCTGTTCTGTAGTCAACGTAACAGGCTATTGTCCCCCCTGTACCAAGTACTGAAACGGTGGGTTTTTTTGAATCATAAGGTACTGTTCTTGCTGCCTTTTGTTTTGTTTTTTCTCTTTTAGCAAGCACCTGCATCTCTGTGCCTTCCGATACCTTTACCCCTATGTTGTAGCCGTTTTTTAGTTTAAGTACAATGACATCCCTGTTACTGAACTCATGATGAGGCATTAATATACCCTCGTACACTCTTCCATCATCCTTTTTTATTCTGACACTGTCACCGGTTTCTGCCCCTGTTTTTTTCAGCAACTTCTCCCTTAGGTTTTCCTCGGTCATCGCATCCATCTCATTGTGTTTCAGCGGTTTAAAGATTGCTATCTATTTAAACTATCGGCTCTTTTTCAGTAATTATGAGGTATGCTTTGAAGTTCACGTATTATGGTAAAGGTTTCCATGGTTTTGCAAGGCAACCCAATGTGTTGACTGTGGAGGGTGAGATAATCAGGGTTTTGAAGGAAAACAACATTATCTCCTCCGCTAAAGAGAGTGTTTTTAGGTCTGCAAGTAGGACGGATAAAGGTGTCTCTGCTTTTGGTAACGTTGTTGCTTTTAATACAATGAAGAGGATGGAGGTTGATGATCTTAAGGATCTGAACAGTGATTTAAATGATATTTATTTTTATGGGCTAAAACATGTCAGCGAAGGTTTTTATCCAAGGTATGCAAGGATGAGATGGTACAGGTATTACATGAGGGTTGATGATTTAGATACTAACAGGTTTTTGAGAGCAGCTGTTTTGTTCACTGGAACACATGATTTCTCCAACTTTGCAAGAGTTGAGAAACATAGGAGCCCTGTGAGGAGGATAGAGAACATTGTTGTTGAGGAGACTGAAAATGATGTTGTTACAGTTGACTTTTTTGCCCAGAGTTTTTTGTGGCAGCAGGTGAGAAGGATGGTTGCTGCTATGGAGAAGGTTGGAATGAATGCACTGGATGAAAAGAGAATAGAATATGCTTTGACGCATGGTGAAGAGAGGGTTGATTTTGGCATAGCCAACGCGGAGTCGCTGGTTCTCGTTGATGTTTTGTATGATATTGATTTTGAGGTGAATGAAGAGGTTTCTGGTTGTTTGAAAGAGATTGAAAAGAGGATTGTTAGGTCGTTGTTTGGTTAAGCTGGCGCGATATCGGTTACCTCGATGTAGATCTCCTCGTCGCCCATTATCTCTCCTTTTCTTAGTACACCCGTCCAGTAGTATTCCCCTCCAGGTGAAAGTATGGATGTGTCTATGGTGTCCGGTATTTTGACCTTCATCGCTGCTTCACCATCCTCTATGTAGTGTAAATCCTCCTCCTCTTTACCAAAAACCCTTATCCTGTCACCGTAGATGGCTTTTATTTTAACCAACTGGTTTACATATCTTGAACTCAGGGTTTCCATGGCGATTCTTCTTGAAATCTGAGGCATAACGTTTGCTATGTCGGTAACTGTTACTATCCCAACTATTTCGTTTTTGAAGAGAACAGGAAGTTTCTTGATCTTGTTTTCCTTCATAATGTTCGCAGCCTGTTCAACGGATGCAAGAGCGTGTACCGTTTTTAGGCTTGGTGACATGATCTCTGATACCTTTGTCTTTTTTGGGTCTTTATCTGCAAGGATGATCCTCTCTATCATATCTCTCTCGGTTATTATGCCAACAGGTTTTTTTCCCTCTGTGACTATCAAGGAGCCAACCTTTTGATTGCGATACTTTTGGCATGCCTCAAACACTGTTGCATTGGAGTCTATGGTTACAACGGTGTTTGTCATTATCTCTTTAACAAGCATCCGACCACCTCGTAAGTGTAATGGGTTTTGTTAGTTATATTTTTTCTAAAAAAAACTTTATTTTCCTGCTTTAAAAGCTCGGTAGATGAAGTAGAGTAAACCGCCGTATAGGACTGTTGAACCGAAGATTAACATTACTATCGCGGATAGTGACATGTTTATTTACCTCTTTTTTGCATAAGTATGATTGAGATTATAAGGATTACCAATAATGGTATGACTCCACCTGCTATTATGGCCCATGCAGGGTAACCCATGTAGGTGGTGGTGAGGTTTTCAAATAGTGATGCAATCAGTAATGTGATTAGAACAACGGGCACTATGAATCTTATCAGTATATCCCACCACCTACCTATCCTTATATCAGATACAGCGTTTGCATGTTCCCTTAGACGATATACTTTGTACAGGTAACCAAAGACTATACATTCTGTGAGACCTACTAAAACCAAGCCGAAGTTTGCGATGAAATGATCTACAATGTCAAGCCAATGCAAACCACTTCCTGTTGTGAATATGAGACTTGCAAAAAAACCAAGCATACATATGATAGCAGTAGATTTTGTCTTTGATATCCTCCATTTTGTGTTTATTCCAACTGTTATTGGTTCTATCATGGAGAAAGCGGAGTCTATCCCGAAGGTGAGAAGGGCTATGTAGAACATTATTCCAAATACGGATGCGGCGAAGGGTAGAAGGGAGATAGCGGTTGGATAGGTTATAAAGGTTAGGTATGGACCGGCTATTCCAAGGTTTTCTATGCCTACTCCCTTTGATAGTGCCAGGTAGCCCACTACGCTGAACACTGTGAATCCTGCGAGGAAGGAGGTCCCTGCATCTGCTAGTGATGCTATGAATGCGTTGTTTGTTATGTCTGATTTCTTCTTTAAAAAGCTTGCGTATGTGATGAGTATCCCTTGAGCTAGGCTTAGTGAAAAGAAGACTTGTGCGTATGCAGCAAGCCATACATCTCCATGTAGTAGTTTGGAGAAATCGGGTGTGAGGTAGTAACTTACTCCCTGCATTGCACCAGGTAGCGTTAGTCCTCTTACGGTTAAGATAATGAGGAGTATAGTTGGAAGCGGCACGGTTATGGCAACAACCTTGCCTATTCTTTTTACACCCTTGTAAAGTATGAGAAAGATGCTTGTCCATATGGCGAGTAAACCAAGGAGTACAGGGATGCGAAAACCTCCTATAACAAACGGGCCGGTTGTTGCACCAAGGAATGTGTTGAGGAAGAAGTTACCTGCATCTGCTCCCCATCTAAGGTCAACGGAGTATATCATGTAGGAAAAACACCATGCCATTACTACAACATAGTATGATGCCACGATGAATGGTATAAGGGTTGTCCACCATCCTATCCACTCAAGTTTTTTACCTATTTTTTTGAAACATTCTGGCGGTGGTCCGCGGAGCATGTGTCCTACCGAGAATTCAAGAATCATGAGTGGTATGCCTGCGGTGAAGAGTGCAACAAAGTAGGGTATTAGGAAGGCTCCCCCGCCGTTTTTGTAGCAAACAAATGGAAATCTCCATACGTTACCAAGACCTACTGCAGAACCTACAGCTGCCATTATAAATGCAAACCTAGAGTCCCAGTGTTCCTTTTTTTCTGATATGATAACCAACCCCAATTCTAAATAACCTATTTTATATAAATTGTGATTTATTATTTATAGTTTTTTGGTTGAGAAAAAGGTTAAATCACCTTACATTTATGGGTTTTTGTAAACTATGCAGCGAACAGGTGTGGCAAATCTTCCTCTTCATCCCGGTAGAGCACCCAGATGGTTATTTACAAGGATGGTTAAACTATCTAAGGCTATCCTTGATGTACTTGTGATCGAGTATGGTAGTGATGAGGTCTTGAAGCGATTTTCTGATCCTTTTTGGTTTCAGGCTTTATCTTGTGTTCTTGGTTTTGACTGGCACTCCTCTGGCACAACAACCGTTACCTGCGGGGCTTTGAAAGAAGCGATTAACCCAGAGGAACATGGTATAGCAGTAGCAGGTGGTAAAGGAAAAGTCTCCAGAAAAACTCCACAGGAGATAGAGAAGACAGCATCATTGTTTTCTCTTTCGTCCAGCACCGTTGACAGTTTAAAATCTTCTAGTAGACTTGCAGCTAAGGTAGACAATGCAGCGTTGCAGGATGGTTATCAGCTTTATCATCATGTTTTTTTCTTCTCAGAAAAGGGGAAATGGGCTGTTGTTCAGCAGGGTATGAACAGTTCTAACAGTTACGCGAGAAGGTACCACTGGTTTTCAGAGTGTGTTGAATCCTTTGTTGTTGAACCGCATAACGCGATAATTGGAGATAAGCGAGAAACAGGGGTGCTTGACATGACTTCGAGAGTAAGTGAGGAAACCAGGAAGACATCCGTTGACCTTGTTAAAACCAATCCCTATAACTTAAGGAGGGATTGGGAAACGTTGATTAGGAGCAATAAACAAACCTCCCTAGATGTTTGGTTTCACGAGCAAGATGGCGTGTTTAAGCCTGAAGTTCTTGACATGCCCAGGGGTGTAAACTGGTCGCTCATTAAACGTGTTTATGATTTTCAACCAGAAAATTATGAGGAGTTGATATCTATAAAAGGGGTTGGACCCTCTACTGTACGTGCTCTTGCTCTTATCTCGGATTTGATTTATGGTGCAAAACCTTCGTGGGAGGATCCGGTTAAGTTCACCTTCACCGTTGGAGGAAAGGATGGTGTACCGTACCCCGTTGATAGGAAGGTGATGGATGAATCCATAGAAATACTGAGAAGAGGTATCGAGGAGGCGAAGGTTGAAGGTAGAGATAAACTGAAGGCGTTGAGAAGATTGAAAAGTGTTTTACGTGAGTGATAGTTTTTTATTCTAATCACCGATGTGGTCTACATGAAACAGAAGAGTATAACGGTGTTTATATGTTGTATCCTTCTTATGGTAATATTTTTAGGTGGTTGTATGGAGCAGAATGAAGAAGAAAAAAATGTTGCTAAGGAGACTTATGCGGTCATAGAAACCAGTATGGGGTCTATAAAGGTTGAGCTTTATCCTGATAAGATGCCTATCACCACTGAGAACTTCATCAAACTAGCAAATGATGGTTTCTACAATGGACTGGTCTTCCATAGAGTGGTCAAGGGTTTTGTTATACAAGGTGGAGGATACTATCCTAACGGAACGATGAAACATAGTCCTTATGGTCCAATAAAACTTGAAACCAACCCGGATGTGACGCATGTTGATGGAGCTATCTCAATGGCAAGAACATCTGATCCCAATAGTGCTACAAGCCAGTTTTTTATTTGTGATGGACCACAGCATTTCCTTGATGGTCAGTACGCTGCTTTTGGTAAAGTCGTGGATGGCATGGATGTGGTGCGTGCTATCGCCTCAGTAAACACAAAGACAAAGTATGGGATGCAGGATTGGCCTGTAAACGATGTTGTAATAAATAGTATAACCATAGAAGAGCAGTAGAGGAGGTGATTAAGATATGGTTGTTCTATCTGATAGAGATATAAAGGAAGCGATTAAAAACAGTGAGATTTCTATAGAACCCTTCGTTGAAGAAAACCTTACACCAAACGGTTATGATCTAACGATTGATGAGGTTTATATCAAAAAAACTGGTCAACATATAAAGGAAGGGGTGGCAAGGGTTCCTCCTCTTACTTGGTTTGCGGTGAGTACAAAAGAGTTTGTTAAGATGGGGTCACGTGTTGCTTCTCAACTATGGATAAGGTCAAGCTATGCAAGAAAAGGGATAATCGCAGGTTTCGGCAAGGTTGACGCTGGTTTCCATGGAACATTAACAGTCGGTTGTTTCAACGCGAATCATGAGGAGGTTGAGATACCAATAGGAGATAGGTTTTGTCAAATCGTTTTTGAAACGCTATTCTCACAACCAGAGGAGCTGTATGACAAAAGATCTGGCAACTATCAAAACCAGAGGGGCATTAAATTAACGGTGGATTAGGTTTTAAGCACCTTCCTTGCAAAGGTTAGGTAGCCTGTATGACCAAGCATGTCGAAGCTTGGTCTTGTACCATATTTTGATACAACCATCTCCCTCTGCAGCGTCTCTATCGTTTTTATCTCAATAAAAGGATATTTTTTAAGCTCGTTAACGGTTTTCTCCACCTGAGAGATAAGAGGAGAGTAGGAAGCTATTGAACCACCCACCTTAAGCGCCTTCCATGAGTGTTCCACTGCACCCCAGGGATCTGGTATATCAAGAACCACGGCGTCGACCTCCCTTTCATCTATCCCGCTGGTTATATCCTGCTCTCTCACCTTCACATAGTCTGCAACCCCAACGTTCACCAAGTTTTTTATGGCAAAATCCATGAAGTCTCTGCGTTTCTCATACGATATCACCCTACCATTGGGGGCAACTATTTGAGCCAGTATCGTTGTCAGTGAGCCGGAGCCTATACCACCTTCAACAACTATGTTTCCTGGAACTATCGAGCAGTTAACTATAATCTGCGCTGCATCCTTTGGCAGTATTATCTGAGCTTTTCTTTTAAGTGAACCCCATCTGTCATAGGCTGATGGTGGTAGCACCCAAATCTGCTTTGTACCAAGTGTTGTTTTCTCTCCATAACTCAAACCAACAAGCTTCTTGGGATACACTACACCAAAACCCTTTATCTTCCTCGGCTCATCATCAGTATGAATTATACAACGTTTCCATTTTTCATCCAGCAGTACTACAACTTCTCCTTTACCAACCTTTTTCATATTCCACCACCAAAGGATTGTATGTGAAAGACTCTAAATCAATGGATGTCTTCCAAGTATGCTTACATTGACATTCTAACCCATTAAAAACGCCTGTATCCTGCTCCAGTGAAAACCTGCGTATCGCATCCAGTACCTGCGCATCACATGCCCTGCAGTTGTGCGCCCCTCTTCTTGTACCACCGCCTGTTACATCACACTTCATCTCTAAATCAGGTGCAACCTCCTTGCTTCTTTTGAGGATCTCTACTATGCTCCACAACCAAGGTGGCCTGTATTCCCCCCTCTTCCACAGATATTCAACCAAAGTGTTTCTATGAACCGATACTGGGTTGAAGGACACTGTATCAGTCAATTCTTTGATTTTTTTCACAGTGTTAACACTATCAGCTATCGCATCACCTTCGCTTAGAAAAGGCGGTTTGATTAAAACATAGGTTTTAACCAAAACACCCTCTTTTTTTAGAATATCCACTGCTTTTTCGTAATCTTTGAATGTGAATCCCTTGTTTACAGCACCCCTCAGCACCTTATCGTCTGCTGACTCCAACCCAATACTCACCTCCAACGTAGCAGGTTCTATGACGTCTCTAAGGTTTGCTATTTTTTCTTTTTTTATGAACTCAGGTCTGCTCTCAACCGATACCTTTTTCACTCCCACCTTTTGAACACACTGTTTCAGTAAATCAACCTGTAAATCGTAAGGTATCTCCTCACCGTCAAGAAAACTCCCTGACGTGAAAATCTTTATCCCCTGTTCGTTTTTGTACAATGAGAGGGCGTACCGCATCTGAGCTAGAAGTTGCCCACGTTCAACAGGTTTCTCCAAGGAATCATTGAAGTAACCACACATTGTGCAACCAGAGTAACGGCTCCATCTGCAGCCAGAAGTTCTCAGGATTACAACAAGAGACTTGGTTTTTCTACCGTTTATCAAGTCATCTTCAGACCAACATCCAGCTGGTTTGTTCGGGTTCTGGTTTTTTCTTCTGCTGTTTTTTTTTATCTGCTGAACAAACTCGCCGATGTCGCTCATGAGCCTCTACTTCTTTTTCTTTTCATAAAAAACAGTGTGACAGTAATCGTTGCAATTAAAGCTGCAATGATTTCAAACCCTGGTGTGAGATTGGGCGAGGTTGGCTTTGGCAGCACCACGTTCGATTTGATGCCGTTAGTTGCCCCTATCAACGGGTCCTTCTCTGCGACAAAGCTGTATGACGTGCTATCAACAACGGTGTTGTTGAAACAGTATGTATAAAAACAGCTTTTAACCGCTGCAAAAACCCTCACAGTGTTATTTTCCCCAGATGCCCATCCTTTATAGATTGGACGGGTTACGTACGCCTGTAGCTCCTCGGATTTGGTAAGATTGACTTTTTTACCATTTACAGTGTAGTATGGGAGAAAACCCTTCTCACTTATGGAGTTATTTATATCAAACATTATAAAGGTTGTATTATCCACTGTTTCACCGTTTTTTGGAAACAATAGTTTTATGACCTTATCATCATACCTAAAGGTTTTGTTTACACTAACCTCATGCCCACTCACATCCTTAACATACAGAGTAACGATGAAGTCACCTCTGAAATCCTTCTCGTTTTTGTATACATAGGATACTACGCTTCCGTTCACATTGTATTTGGGGTAAATAGTAACGTTGTTCGGTTGCAGTATTGAAAGGTTTATATTTTCCACCCCTGCATTGTCTGCAACATAGGCTGCGATAACAACGGTTCCACCTGGTTCTTGAATCGCTGGAAGTGTAACCATATCTGCAAACGGTGGTTCCGCGTCATAGAATGGTGGGTTTAGGAGTATGATGAGAACTGTAAGCCAGGTGAAAAAGTACACAAAGAAGTTGCCCAACCACTCCTTTTTTCCAAAATCCGATACGTCTATGTTCAACCTTACTACTATGTAGCGGATAAACGATGCTGAAAACAAGCCGAGCAGAAAAATAAGCGGCCAACGGATAGACGGAGTCATACCCTTCCATAGGAACTGTGAAACCAACCCTATAAATATGCCAAAGAAGAACGAGATAAAGTTCACTTTTATGTTGCTCTTCTCCTTTTTAACAAAGGCTTCTTCATCAAACTTAGGTAGTTTAAACTCGTACTCCTCTTCTTCCTTCTCCTTCCTCCGTTTCGCCATCAGTCTGTCATATTCTCATCGTTTAAAGGTTTTTTCCAAAAGACTATATTTACAGGAACTTTGGCATCTCAGGGAGCTCTGGAAGATATTTTTTGAATCCCTTGGGCCAGTTATCTGGGTTCAAACCCTTCTGCGCTAAAAAGGAAACCATCCATCTCTCAAGGCCTACACCTGAACAGCCGCTCCACAACTCACTTTTTTGTCCTTTTATGTTGAATGCTTTAGTGTACTTCTCCCCAACTATTGATATGTTTTGAAACTCAAGCCACTCCTTGCTCCTATCTCCTCTGTAGGGCAACCATGCCTCAAAGTCGATGGTTCCCTTAGATTTTTCTTCTTCACTTCCAACAATGCCAGCCTGCTGCATGTAAAATGGTGTCACCCTTGCCATCCTCCACTCCAACTCAAGGATGTTGTTGAAAACATGCTTGTAACTCTCTATGAGTCTGTCTCTGAGTTCAACAAGCTGCTCCTTCCTACCAATGTAAACAATCTCTATCCTATGAAACTCGTCAACTCTTTCTATGCCATGTTTTCCACCAGATTCATACCTGTTTGATGGTACATAGTGTTCAAAAAGCAGCAGAGGTAAATCTTCTTCCGCTATGGTTTTTCCCCTCATTGACGCATATATATTTGGACATTGAGCATAGACCACACCATCCCTTGGTGGCTTAAGGTTTTTAACCAACTCCTCAGATGGCACCTCCTTTGTTATTTTAACAAGATCAATGAAACGTTCCCATTCCGCTGGGTCCCTGCTTTTTGGTTCACATATGTAGTAGATCTCGCCAGGCATACCCTCAAGATGACCTGTTCTAAGCCAGGTTTCAAAGGAAACATGCATCGGCTCTATAACCTCCTTGAAACCAAGGGGTTGCACTATATTCTCCAAAGCGATTCTCTCCATGGCACGCATTATAGCAGCAGCTGGTGGCCTGTAAAACCACTTTCCTTTGCCAAGTAAAACAATCCACCCAAGTTTCTGCATCTCCTCAGAAGGATCCTTATCCCACAATGGTTCCTTTTGTTCACTCTCCCATATAAGCTCCCAGTACTCCTTCTTCCCTTCATAGTATTGTGCATCTATTTTTTCTTTTACTCTTTTGATGATTCTGTCAACATAGTTTTTTCTGAGAAACTCTTCATCGATTTCTTCAAGAACAAGTTTTACTATCCTGTTTTTTATTGAAACTTCAGCAAAAGGCACCTTTATCTGTTGTAACGGTTTTTTTTCAACTTCAAAGGTTATCTCATACCTTTTTGTTTTAATGTTTCTAACTCCAACACGATATTTTTTCCCCATTTGTTCAGAAAGTGTTTTTCTAAGCTGCAGAAGAACTTCATGTGCTCTTCGTTTTCCCTCAGATGTTACTGTTAATGTTAAGGTGTTGTTGTTGATAAACCATTTTTCTACGCCAACCTTCTCTTTAACCATTTTTTTGTTGAACTCAGCGAGTAAACCTTCTAAAAAATCCTTTGTCTCATCAATGTTTTTGCCGAACATAAGGTCTGCTGTGAGTTTAAGTTTCATGTCAGCATGTATACGAAAATGGGTATTAATGCTTATTCACAACAACACGTTCAGCAACAGAGAGACAGGCAAGGTAGTCGTCGATGGTGTGAAGTAACGACGGTATAGAAGATGATCTTATTTTTGCAACTATAACGTTTTTTTTCTGTTGAGAATCAACAAAATCCTGGTCATCTATTTTCACAGACTTAAGGATTTTTTCTACTGTTTGTTCGCTCTCATACTCTGCTTCTATTACACAGGTTATTCTCATTTTTTCACTCCCTGGTGACCGATCTCTTCATCTATGATTTTAATCAACTCCTCTTCCTTTATGTTTTCAAAGGTTCCACCTGCTGCTATTTTGTGACCACCGCCTGCACCACCAACCTCAGAGGCTACTCTTCTCATCACATCACCTAGGTCTACTCCCTGTTCAACCAAGGCTCTTGTGGCTCTGCAGGAGACATGTACACTACTGTTTTTTCTGCTGAAGGAGAAAATTGGTTTACCCTTATATGGAAAGTAGTTCATGATTATACCGCTGAGAACGCTTCCAAGCGATGCCTTTGGACTGTAAAAATACTGGATGTTCACAGCCTCCTTAAGCTCGCCATCCTCCAGAGCATTCAAATGTTTGATGAGTAGTTTCCTATAATTGTTCTCTACTTCAACAGCCTTTTGATATCTTTCACCGTTGTTTAAACAAACGGAGAGAGCTAAACCTGTTTCTCCGCTTTTTCCGCAAGCGTCAATAACATCTGAGAAACGATCCAAGTCATCTGGTATGTTTTCTGAGAAATACCTCTCTTTTATAACTGTATCCAGTATCTCAGGTTGAAGTTTATTCTGTAGAAGTTTAAGTATTACAGCAGAATGAAGTATCTTCCTTTCATGTTGTGAAAGTCCAACGTATTTTTTTTGTGAATCAACCGACAGTGTTTTAAGGAATAGCTCAACCTCTTCTTCTCTACCTGAAAGAGAGGTGTAGTATGGGTCAACAGAAAACATTATCTCATCTTTTAGATTCGCACCTATTGTTTTCATCCTACTTTCTTTCAACATTATTTTTTTTGTTGAAACCGCTTCCTCAAAGATGGTTTTGTTTAAACCCTTGAAACCACCGAGATGCTGTTTATCTCCGATTGCCCCGGTAATAGCAAGAGGAGATAAGTCACTGTTTTTTTTGTCAAGGGTTGTAGCGAAAAGGTAACTCATGCTTGCACCGCAAGCCTCGTAGTTGCCGTCAAAACCAACCAGGTTGGCGTTAACATGTACAATCGAGTCGATCACTGTGTCATCATAAACGGGTTGATGATGATCAAGTACTATACTTGGGCAACCAAATTTTTTGATGCACTCTATTTGTCCGCTTCCCATGTCTGAGAGTATAACGAACTCGTTTCCCTCTTCTTTAACCTTTGTCAATTCCTCTTTGAAAGGGTGTTTAAGTAGTGTTGCATGGAAGTTGTAACCTTTTCTGTATAGTGCTTCGCAAACAATTGCAGCCGCGGTTACTCCATCGGTGTCGTAATGGGAGAGTACTCTCACCGTTGTTTCTTTTGGCAGAGAAAGAAGTTTTTCTACTCCTTTTTTAAGTAAACCACTTGCTTTGTCATGCATCGTTTACTCCTATAAAAACGGTTTAAAATTTTTTTATTCCACCAGCAGTTTCGCGTCACTTAAACTGTACTTCCAGTCCTCTGGGAGTTTTTTTGTTCTCTTGTAGTATTTGATTAAACGCCTTATCTTGGACTCGGTTAACTGGAGGTTACGTTTGTTTTTAACATCCTGTTTATGTTCATCCAAGTGCTGTTTTATAGAAAGAGCTGTTTTTATGAGACTTCTGAGGTCCTCGGGTATCTCAGGTTTCATCTCATACCTATCCAGTATCTCTGTTACCGTTTTACCGGTTGCAACCTTCACACTTGGCACAGCATACTGGTCACGGAGGATCATACCGATTTGGCTTGATGAGTATCCTTCTTTGGCTAACTCTGCAACTTTGGTTTCTATTTCCTTTGGGTTGAGTGCACTCCACTCTGGATGCTTGTCTCTCTGTGGTTTTTTTGAACCTGAACGTCCTTTTCTTCTCGCGTGTATACGTGCCATGGTTTATCCCTTTGGGAGTCACCCAATACAATTTTCTCTATATTAAATTTTGGTATAATCTGCCTTCTAGAATGTTGTGATTGTTGAATTCCTTTTTTATACCAAAAAAACATTACTGGTTAGGTGATTAAGATGAAGGGTTACAGTGACAGGGTTTTAAGGGTTGACCTTAGCAGCGGGAAGAGTACTGTAGAGGATTTGGATGAAAAGGAGGTTAAACTGTTTCTTGGTGGTCTCGCACTGGCTGCATACAGGCTGTATAAGGAGGTGCCAGGTGGCGCTGATCCTTTAGGTAAAGAAAACAAGCTTATTTTTTCTCCAGGTCTGCTGGTTGGAACCGGTTTACCTACTTTGTCTAAAAGCACCTTTGTGTTTAAGTCTCCTTTAACAGGTGGTTTCGGTAGAGCTGTTGCTGGAGCTAAGATGGGTGTTGCTTTAAAGAAGGCTGGTTACGATTTGCTTATTGTCGAAGGTAAAAGCAAGGCACCAGTATACCTAAGGATTAAGGATGATGAAGTTTCGTTGGAGGATGCCAGTAATCTATGGGGAAAAAACGCCTTTGAAACCCAGAACATGCTGAAGGAGAAGTATGGGAAATGTAACACTGCAGCCATTGGTCCTGCTGGTGAAAACCTGAGTTTTATATCAAGTATAGACCTTGAGGAGAGGCAGGCTGCCCGTGGTGGACCTGGTGCTGTCATGGGTTCTAAAAAACTTAAGGCTATAGCAGTAACTGGCACAGGTTCTGTTGACTACTACAATCTAAGTGATTTAAAGAAAACAGTGAACCATTGGGTGAAGATTATAAAGGATCATCCCGCGACAAAGGTTGACATGGATTATGGTACCGGTGAGTTTTATGCGTGGATGAATAAAGAACGCGGGACCTTTCCAAGTAGAAACTGGCAGTGGGGTTATTTTCATACAGCTTTTGATGGAAAAAAGCAGAGTGGTATAGATCCCTACAATTGGGTGCCTAAGATGAGGGTTGGCAGAAATCCTTGTCCTAATTGTACAAAACCCTGTTCTCAGGTTGTTGAGCTAAAAAAGTATTCCCCTGGTACTAGGGTTGATGGACCTGAGTATGAGACTATCTATTCTCTTGGCGGTGAGTTGGAGATCGATGATCCAGAGGGGCTGGCTTATCTCAATTATTTATGTGACGTTTATGGTTTAGATACCATCTCTGCTGGTGTAACCATTGGTTGGGCTATGGAGGCTTATGAACGAGGGTTACTTAGTAAGGAGGATGTTGATGGAGTTGATTTAAGGTTTGGTAATATTGAGGCTACAGCAGAGGCTCTCAAAAAGATGGCTTACAGGGAGGGTAAACTGGGTAAACTACTCGCTGATGGTTCCAGAGAGGCATCAAGGAGACTTGGTAAGGATTCTGATAGGTTCGCCATACATGTTAAGGGACTGGAGCTTCCTGCCTACGATGTAAGGGGAATAAAGGGTATGGCTCTGGCTATTGCGGTTTCCTATAGAGGGGCCTGTCATTTAACAGCAGGGGTTTATGGAACAGAGCTGGTTGGTTCATGGTGGAAGTTCTCCAATGTGGATAGGCTTTCCTTTGAAAATAAGGGATTTGAAGTGAAGTTACACGAAGACCTCATGCAGCTTTATGATACCCTTGGAGCATGTAAGTTCTCCAGACACATGTTTTTCCTTGAGGGATTCCCAGAAATGGTTTACAATGCTACAGGGTTTGAGATGACTCATTCTCAGCTTTTAACGATTGGTGAACGGGCTTACAACATAGCTAGAGCATTTAATGCAAGAGAAGGTTTCAACAGGAAGGATGACACGCTGCCTTGGCGTGTTCTCTATGAACCTATACCGAAGGGTGTTTCTGAAGGAAGTCATGTGTCTCCACGGGAGTTGGAGCATATGCTTGATGAGTATTATCAGGCAAGGGGTTGGAGTATGGAGGGTTTACCAACGAAGGTGAAACTTATCTCCCTTGACCTTGATGAGATTGCTGAGGATGTTGGGGTTTGATTTAAAAAAATAGGGGAGTGATATGTTCGGATAACGATTCCTATTTGAGAGTTGACTGGGAAATTACCTAGTTTTTTTATTTCATTTCTGTGAATCTTTCATGAAGTTTTTTGAGAACACTTGGAAGGGTTGTGTACTCCATCTCTTCAAGTGGCAGACGGTGTGGTTCAAATGGACCATGCATCCTCATGTAGTCGGTTATCTCCAAGGCTATGTCTCTTGCTCTATCGAAACCGGTGTCTGCAAATAAATCAACTGGTCCAACAAGTTTTCCTTTTGCAAGTTGGAATCCTAGCGCTATCACCCTTGGTGGTCCATCGAAACGTGTGCATACAGCGTTTTTTACGCCAACAGGCATGAGTGGGCCGTTGTGACTACCCCTCATCCATCCTGAAACGAGATGTGGAAAACCATAAGGGTTTAGAACCTCTCCAAGGGCTGGTAAACCTGATTGAGCCCTTACAATAGCAACCGGATCATCTTTACCCACGTATTTCCCAGCAATATGAAACAGTTTCTCTGTTGATATCACAGCAACAGGTTCATCCTCAGGAAGTTTACCTTTTTTGGGATAAACCCTCTTTATAACAAACCTTGATTTAGCTCCTATTAATGCAAGAATGTCGTAGAGCTCCTCAGGACTCTCCATCTTTATGGACATGTGCCGTTGTATGTCCCATATTTCGAAAACAAAACCATTGTGCATGGATGGGTCTATAACCAACCCTGCAGTGTTAAATGGGTCAGCAAACGTTCTAAATATTGGCAGGTTAAAGGCTCCTGGTTCTGTTTTATCCATCATAAAGGCTATAACCGGTTCACCCTCTCTCTCTGTGAACTCCATTTCAGCAGCACCTGGTCCCATCCCTCTGATGTTTCCTGAGAAGGCATCTGAAAGCAGATCCTGACCTGCACCGTATAGTTTCAGCTCCTTCGCTTTTTTCGTTGCTTTTTTAAACGTATCCCAGGCAAGCCCATGTATTTTCTCATTGTCTTCACCTTTTGTGTGAGTCATTATAAGTTCAAGATCGTCTCCGCAATGTGTTACATGGAAATCTATTAACTCACCCTGTTTTTTCGCCTTCGAAAGATTTTGCTCTGCAACCTTTATTAGCTCTGGATGCACTGTGGCGTGTCCTGGCCATCCACCAACATCTGCTTTTATGATACTAAACGTAACCTTCATATTTTACCCCCTTACGTCATGAGAACCGTATATTTAATTGGTTTATAAATGGTTTGGAGACGGAAAGTATTTATTACTTTTTTTGAGTTAAGGGAAAGTATATGACTTTGAGGATATACAACACGTTAACCAGAAAAAAAGAGGTTTTTACCCCAGTTGAAAAGGGTAAGGTTAAGATGTATGTGTGCGGTATGACTGTCTACAGTGATGCACACATCGGGCATGCACGCACCTATCTCGCGTTTGATGTTGTCCGAAGGTATTTTGAGTATAAGGGATTCGATGTTTTTTATGTTCAGAATATAACGGATGTGGATGACAAAATTATAGCATCTGCCAACCAAAGGGGTGAGGATCCTCTTGAGTACTCGAGGAGGTATACTGAGAGATGCCTTGAGGCTCTTGATGCGCTTGGTATAAGACGTGCAGACCTTTACCCAAAAGCCTCGGAGACGATACCTGATATGATTAAGATGATAGAGAGGATAATCGAAAAGGGTTATGGATATGTTGCCGATGGCGACGTTTATTTCTCTGTTGAAAGGTTTCCTGAGTATGGAAAACTCTCCAATCAAAGGATTGAAGAGCTGGAGGCTGGCGCTAGAATAGAGCCTGGTGAGAAGAAGAGAAATCCTCTCGATTTTGCTTTGTGGAAAAAGGCTAAACCTGGTGAACCATGGTGGGAGTCCCCATGGGGAAAGGGTAGGCCTGGTTGGCACATTGAGTGTTCCACTATGAGCAGCAAGTACCTTGGGTTGCCCTTTGACATCCACGGCGGTGGCATGGACCTTAAGTTTCCTCATCATGAGAATGAGATCGCTCAGGCTGAGGCTGCAACAGGTAAACCCTTTGCAAGGTACTGGATGCATGTTGGTTTGCTTACTGTTAACGGGGAGAAGATGTCTAAGTCCCTTGGTAACATAATAAACATCAAGGATTTACTTGAAAGGTGGGATGCTGAGGTTATAAGGTTCTTTTTTGTGCAGAACCATTACAGGAGTCCGCCTGATTTTAGTGAAAAGGCTCTGCAGGATGCTGAGAAAAGTCTTGAGAGGATTCACAGGTTGAAGGAGAGATTGAAGAAGTTGTCTGAGAGGGAAAAGAATGGATCTAGAGGAGATGAAAAGGGTTTCCTAAGTAGCATCGAAGGGTTCAAGGAGAAGTTTGAGTTGGCTATGGATGATGATTTTAACACACCAAGAGCCCTTGGAGTTATCTTTGACTTCATAGGTAAAACAAACAAGTTTCTGGAGGAAACCGAGGAACCTGCTTCTGAGGTGTGCAGGAGAGCTCTTGACACTTTGGTTAAACTCTGCAATGTTTTAACGCTTCTCCAAGATGAGAGCAAGCAGGAGGTTGATTTAAATGAGATGCTGCCACTTTTGGAGAAGTATGAATTGGAAACATTAGAAATCTCCTCTGGTATGGAAGCACTGGAGCTGCTGTTGAAGGTGAGGGAGGATGCCAGAGCTAAGAGGGATTGGAAAAAAGCCGATGCTATACGTGACGATCTTCAGAGGATTGGTTTTGAGGTAGAGGATACTGAGAGTGGACCTCGCTGGAGGAAAAAACGGGTGGTATGAGAAGAATATTGGTTGGGTTTGATGGTTCACAGGGCTCTGAAAAGGCTCTGTTGAAAGCCCTATCGCTTATAGAAGAGGGTGGTGAACTAATACTTTTAGCTGTGATTCCAAGTAAAGCTGAAAAGAGTTTTGTGGACAGTAACGCTTATAGGCTTGCAAGGAAACGTGCCCATCAAATTGTTCAAGAAAAAATCAGGGAGATTGGTGATACCTTTTTTGATGTCACTGGTGTTGTTGAGGTGGGTGATGCTGCAGATAAAATTATAGAGGTAGCGAACAAAAAGGATTGCGATCTTATCATCCTTGGTAGACGTGGACAGAGTGAGATAAGCCCCTCAACACTTGGCAGTGTGGCTGAGAAGGTTGTTACCTTTGCTTATAAACCTGTTATGGTGGTAAAATAGTTTTTATTTACCCTTGCCGTCATGTGCTCTTATGCTTGGTCTAACCTTCTCTGCACCCTTTCCCTTGTTTCTCAGTCCCCTGCCCTTTTGACCTGCACTGGTTTTTCCTCTGAATGCTCTTCCTCTGTGCCCTGGATAACATATCCAGTTTATCTTCGGATCCTTTTCAATGGCTGGATGATGAGGATCAACAAGTATAACCTCATAGTAATGGTATTTACCGTCCTCGCCAACCCAGTAGGAGTTTAGTACCTCCATGTTTGGGTATCTTCTTGCAGTGCGCTCCTCGGCCATCCTCTGAGTGTTTTTAGCAGGAGTTATCTTGGATATACCCCTCTTTGAGGGTTTTCTTCCACCCCTTATATCTGGTTTTCTAAGTCCTCCTCTTCTTACCCTTGCTCTAACAACTATGTAACCTTGTTTGGCCTTGTAACCCAAAGATCTCGCTCTATCAACTCGGACGGGTTTGTCGACACGGACAAAACTACCTTCTTTTCTCCACTGTATCAGCCTTTGTTTGTAAGGCGAATTAAAGCTTGTATCAGGTTTTTTCCATTGTTCCGCAAGGAAACTGTACATGTTTCTAACCATATTCTCACTTCTTATTACTTCAGATGTGGGCTAAAGGAAATAGATTTCCTATTTAAATCTTTATCCTCTGTTTTGTTATAGAATTTAGTTTTTTGAAATTTTCAGAGGAGTATATGAGAAGAGTTATATACAGCATTTGCGATGTTTTTTTAAGGTTTAGAAGGTGGTGCTTGTGACCAGTTTACTGGAGAGGTTTGGAGCTAGTGCTGGGAAGATTTGGGAAAAACTTAGTGAGAAGGATGTCCAGCATGAAGTAAAATTGAGGAAGCAGACCAAGTTAAGCAAAGAGGAATTCTATGGCGCTGTAGGATGGCTTGCAAGGGAGGATAAGATAAAAAAGAAGGGAAAAACTTTTGTTCTTGGCAACACAAACCTAACTGAGGAGGTTGGCACAAACGCTGGGAAGATATGGAAGACTCTTAACATATGGGGGGAATTAGATCTTCCAAACCTTGCAAAACTTGCGGATTTGAATGACAAGGAATTGTTTACTGCCTTAGGGTGGCTTGCGAGAGAGGATAAGGTGGAGTCTGACCCATCACTTAGAAAATGGAGGTTAAAGTAGGCGGTAAAATCCATGTTTAAAATGGTGTATAAATAGAAATGAAAATTGCAATGATTGGATGGGAGTACCCACCCTTCAAGGTAGGAGGATTGGGTACCCACTGTTATGGGCTGACAAAAGCCCTTGCGGACCTCGATGTCAAGATAGATTTCTTTATGCCGAAGTTTTCATCGGGTAAACCGGAGGGATCCAAAAACCTGAATATCAAAGAGGTTGGCATAACAAAGGTATTTCCCTATGATAGACCCTATGAAGAGGCTTTGGATGATGATTTTTTCGAATCCGTTTACACCTATAACCGCCTCTGTGCAGAGAAGATAAACGGATGTTATGAGCTTGTACATTGCCATGATTGGCTTACCATGCAGGCTGGAATTGCGGTTAAGAAAAAACTTGGTATACCACTTGTTTTGACCGTGCACTCCACAGAATATGATAGATGCGGTGGCATTTACCCAAATGAGTGGTTCATAAACATAGAGAAGACTGGTATGGAGAATGCTGATCGTATAATCGCTGTTAGTAACTTCACTAAAAGGATTATCGTTGAAAAATATGGTATCCCTGAGGAGAAGATTAGGGTGGTACATAACGCTGTATCGCCAATAGGGGAGGGTAAGAAGAGAAAAAAGGTTGTTTTGTTCCTTGGAAGGTTGACAATACAGAAGGGACCGGAGTTTTTTTTGAGAGCGGCGAAACGTGTTTTGGATAAGGAGGATTGTTTGTTTGTTGTAGCAGGTTCAGGTGATCTCCTTCCAAGGTTGGTGAATCTCGCGGTGAAGCTTGATATAGCGGATAAGGTTATGTTTACCGGTCCACTAACTGATGAGGAGGTTAAACATATTTATCAGATATCAAGCGTGTATGTTTTGCCTTCGGTAAGTGAACCATTTGGTATAACAGCACTTGAAGCGGTGAGCGCTGGTACACCAACAATTATCTCTAAAACCGCGGGTGTATCTGAGGTTTTGAAGAATTCATTGGTGGTTGATTTCTGGGATGTTGATGAGATGGCAAACAAGATAGTAGCTTTATTAAGGTATAAACCATTGCATAAAATGTTAAGTGAAAACGCTAAGAAGGAGGTGACGTTTTTCACTTGGGATCGCACAGCTGAAAAAACGTTGGAAGTGTATAATGAGGTGGTTTGATGCCAGCGGTTTGTCTATACTTTGAGGTTCATCAACCTTTTCGTTTAAACAGGTTTTCAGTGTTTTCAATAGGTGAGAGGATAAACCCTGCCGGAACCTACTTCAATCATGAACTTAACGAAAAGGTTTTTGAGAAGGTTGCAAGAAAATGCTATCTACCAACAAACCAGTTGCTGCTGGATTTGATCGAACGTTTTAACGGTAGACTCAAGGTGTCTTTCAGTATAACAGGCACTTTCATGGAGTATTGCGATGCCCATATGCCTGAGGTTATGGAGAGTTTTCGTGATTTAGTTAAAACAGGTTGTGTGGATTTGATAAGTGAAACGTATTATCACTCACTTGCAAGTCTGTTTGACGACCTCACTGAGTTTGAAGAGCAGGTGAAGCTCCACCGTGATACAATCATGAGTAGATTCGGTTTTACGCCGACTGTGTTTAGGAACACTGAAGCTATTTATGATAACCGGATAGCGAAGAAGGTGGAGGAGTTAGGGTTTAAG
This sequence comes from Thermoplasmata archaeon, assembly GCA_021161865.1. Taxonomy (GTDB): domain Archaea; phylum Thermoplasmatota; class E2; order DHVEG-1; family B18-G2; genus B91-G9. The sequence continues at coordinate 5,685 of JAGGZU010000133.1, read as the reverse complement.
GGCATAATAACTGAGGGGACTGAAAAGGTTTTACAGTGGCGTTCACCAAACTATCTTTATAAACCGGTGAGTTCAGGTAATCTTAAGGTGCTGCTTAGAAACTACAAGCTCAGTGATGATGTCGCTTTTAGGTTTTCGAGTGTTGAGTGGAGTGAGTTTCCTCTTACTGCTGACAAATTCGCCAGTTGGGTGGCTGGTAGTGAAGGAGATGTGGTTAACATTTTCATGGATTATGAGACCTTTGGTGAACATCAGTGGCCTGAGACCGGCATTTTTGAGTTTTTACGTCATTTCCCTCAAGAGGTTGTTGAGAAACATGGTCTTGAGTTTGTGACTGTTGGTGAGGCTGTGAACCGGTTTAACCCTGTTGGTGAGATTGATGTTCCTTTCGCTATATCTTGGGCAGATACAGAGAGGGATGTGTCAACATGGCTTGGTAATGATATGCAGGTTGCTTGTTTCAATGAGTTGAAGGAGATAGGTCGGATGGTTAAGGAGAAAGATAAACCTGAACTCCTTAAACTTTGGAGGTTACTGCAGACATCTGATCACCTTTATTATCTTTCAACGAAGGGTCTTGCTGATGGTACTGTGCATAAATATTTTAGCCCCTATGAGCACCCTTATGAAGGGTTCATTAATTACATGAATATTTTGCAGGATTTGAAACAACGTGTTATGAGTGAATAAAACATTGTTTGATAGGTTGGTGAGGATGAGATGAAGATTGTGCATTTCTCATGGGAGTTTCCCCCAATGATCCGTGGTGGTTTAGGGACTTTTGTTACTGAGTTGTCTGCTATGCAGGTGAAGATGGGTAATGAGGTCACGGTTTTTACGTTGAATGAGGAAAATAAGTTGTTAACTTTGGATAATTATCGTGGTGTTGAAGTACATAGACCAAGGATTCCTGATTTCACCTCAACCTTTTTTTTGTTTGCAGACTCTGAGCTTCGTCAGTGGGGCAAAAACTTCAAGTTTTTTGCAGATGTTATGAGTTACAACATTCTTTCTGCGTCTAAACTTGTGCATTTCCTTGTTGGTAAAAGCGGTAGGATTTATGATGTGATTGATGCACATGATTGGCTTGGTATTGCTGGTGGTATGAGTGCTAAGAAAAGCCTTAACATGCCTCTTGTTTTTCATGTTCATTCAACTGAGAAGGGTAGAACAAGGGGTAGAGGCTCTAGAACCATTGAAGAGATTGAGTACGAGGGTGGTGAAGCTGCTGATTGTATTATCACCGTCTCTGAGGCGATGAGTGATGAACTCTACAGGCTGGGTTTCCCAACTAAGAAGATCAGGGTCTGTTGGAATGGTGTTGACACTGAGAAGTATAATCCCGTTAGGGTTCCTGAGGAGGAGATACGTAGAATCAGGGAGATGTATGGGGTTAAGGAGGATGAAAGATTGGTTTTCTTCATCGGTAGATTGGTTGGTGTGAAGGGACCTGATAATCTGATTAAGAGCATGCCTTCTGTACTTGAAGAGTTTCCTAAAACAAAACTTGTTTTGCTTGGAACCGGCGACATGGAACATTATCTACGTGTGCTTATCGAGGAGATTGGATTAGCGGATAATGTTGTGTTGAGAGCAGAATTTGTTGATGAGGAGGAGAGGATTAGACATTATGCTGCAGCTGATGTTGTTGTGCTTCCCTCATTGTATGAACCGTTTGGTATCGTGTGCACTGAAGCCATGTCTATGGCTAAACCTGTTGTTGTTGGAGCTAAGGGAACAAGCGGTATGAGGGAGCAGGTTATTCCAAGTGGTGACAAACAGTGTGGGATGCATATCAACCCGTATGATCCAGATGATATTGCATGGGGTATAAAGCAGGTCCTTGGTATGGAAGATTGCGGCGCTTGGATGGGGCGTAACGGTAGGGAGAGAGCTATTCAGCAGTTTAGGTGGGATATCATTGCATCAAGAACCCTTGAGATTTACAAAGAGTTTTTATGAGATTCAACCACCTTTTGATTCTGAGTGGCTGGTAACCAATGGCATTGGAGGGTACGCCTCTCTCACTGTTTCTGGTGGTAACAGTAGGAAGTTTCATGGGTTGCTGGTGGCTAGTCTTCTTCCTCCAACAAAAAGATGGGTTTTTGTTTCGAATGTTTTTGAAAAACTGGTTTTGCATAGTGAAGTGTTTTATTTTAGAAATCATCTAAAATTGTTTAGGTATGGTTTGTTACCTGAGTTTCTTTATGACATAAATGGTGTGTTTGTTAGGAAAACGGTGTTTATGCCTCATGGTGAAAACACTACGGTGTTAAGGTATGATGTTTCCAGTGATGGCAAGGTTTCTTTTGTTTTTACTCCTCAAATTAACTCCAGACATTTTTATGATTTAACATCCAAAGAGTCTGTCTCTTTTCCACAGGAGGTTTCAGAGAATCAAGTGGTTTTTAAACCAGTTAACATAGATAAAGCTTTAACTATTTGGTGGACAAACGGGTTTTTTGAACCATCTCAGATGTGGGTTGATGTTAGTTATGAGGTTGACAGGAGGAGAGGTGAAGGATGGCAGGAGTCTGTTTTTCAACCCGGTAGCATTAAGGTGGAGGTTAATGGAGATGAAACCTTTTACCTAGTTTTAACTGTGGAGGGAAAAAGTTATGACCCCTCTTTTGAGTTTGAAAGAGAGGTTGAGCGAAGAAGGGCTGTTGTTGGGAGAGCTGGATTATCTCATGATATCTCTCCTTTGTTGCTGGCTGCAGACTCCTTTGTTGTGAGAAGAGGGTTGCTCAGAACGGTTATAGCTGGGTATCATTGGTTCAGTGACTGGGGTAGGGATACTCTTATCTCTCTTCCGGGTTTAACCTTGGCTACAGAGAGGTTTGAGTTGGCAAGGGAGATTCTTTTGAATTTTGCTAAACATGAGAGGAATGGTTTGATACCAAATGCTTTTTTGGATGAAACTGGTGAAGCCATTTACAACACTGTTGATGCTCCCTTATGGTTCATAGACAGAGTTTATCAGTATGTTAAATACACCAGTGACTTAGGGTTTGTTGAACGAATCTGGGACCACCTTGTCTCCATTGTTGAACATTATATTTCTGGAACAGATTTCGGTATTAAAATGGATGATGATTATCTTATTTCACATGATGCTGGATTAACATGGATGGACGCAAAGGTAGGTGATGTTTTTGTTACACCACGGGCTAAGAAGGCTGTGGAGATTCAAGCGTTGTGGTATAATGCTTTGAGAATCATGGACAGGTTTTCAGGTAGGTTGGGTAAGAAAGGAGAGTATGGTGGTTTAGCTGAAAAGGTTAAGGAGGGTTTCCTCTCTCAGTATGATGGTCAGTATGATGTGGTTGATGTTAAGGATGCTTCTTGTAGACCTAACAAGGTTTTTCTTGTCTCCCTTGATTTTTCAATGATAAGTAAGGGGTTGCAGGAAGAGATTGTTGAGGATGTGAAGAATAGGCTGCTCACTCCTTATGGTTTACGGACTCTGTCAAAGGATGATAGCAGGTTTTTGGGTAGTTACATTGGTGACTACAATAAGGAGTATGCGTATCATAACGGTACGGTTTGGCCTTGGTTGATTGGACCTTTTACAAAGGCTTTTTTGAAAACTAAGAACTATGAGAGTGGTTGGCAAGGTTATGCTTACAAAAATTTTGTTGAACCTGTTTTGAGTAGCATGAGATATGGTTGTGTTGGTAGTTTAAACGAGATTTTTGATGGAGATGAACCTTTTACTCCAAGGGGTTGTGTTGCGCAGGCGTGGAGTGTTGCAGAGGTTTTGAGAACGCTTGTGGAGGATGTTTACCATATTCAGCCTAGATTTGAATGGATTTTATAGTCTAGATAAATTGTGTTCAATCTCAAATGGACTAACTCTATTATCATATTTGTGACCTACTTCTTTTCGGTAATTCTTTATCTCTGCTTCCTTGTTTGCAATAAATTTTTTGAAAAGATGTTCACCAAGAGTTTCTTTTACAATTCTGCTGTTTTTTGTTATTTCTACTGCTTCCTCAAGGTTTCTGGGTAGAGATTTTATGTTGATTTTTTTTCTTTCGTTTTCAGTTAAATGATACATATCACTCTCATATGGTGGAGACATCTCATAACTTTCTTTAATTCCCTTAATGCCAGCTGCAAGCATAACAGCGAATGCAAGATAAGGATTGCATCCTGGATCGGGGTTCCTCAACTCTATCCTTGTAGCATTTCTTTTCCCAGGTTTATATTCTGGAACACGTATCAACGCGGATCTATTTCTTTGACCCCAAACGATGTAGACTGGAGCTTCATATCCAGGTACCAAACGTTTAAAAGAGTTCATCCATTGGTTGAGTATCGATGTGATTTCGTTTATATGTGTCATTAAGCCTCCAATATAACTCTTTGCTGTATCGGAAAGATGATACTTGTCATCTTCAGAGAAAAAGATGTTTTTATCATCTTTCCATAGGGATTGGTGGATGTGCATTCCGTTTCCGTTTTCACCATTCAAAGGTTTAGGCATAAAGGTTGCGTAGATACCTTCTCTTCTCGCAAACTCTTTTACGATGAAACGTAGAAGCATGACGATGTCAGCCATTTCAAGAGCATCTGTGTATCTTAAATCTATTTCATGTTGAGAAGGCGCAACCTCATGATGCCCATACTCTGCTACAATTCCCATCTTTAAAAGCCCAAGAATTGTTTTTTTTCTTAAATACTCATAGGGATCACCAATGCCCATACTAAAATAATCACCCTTATCCAGGAGAGTAGGATTTTTAGAGTCTTTGAAATAAAAAAACTCCATTTCTGGACCAACTTTGAAGGATGAAAAACCTTGTTTTTTGATTTTCTTCAAAATCTTTTTCAGAACATATCGTGTGTCTCCCGAGTTGTGTGATCTATCAGGGTTTAAAATGTCGCAGAATAAACAACCTACTCTGTAAGGAGAATTATCGCAGTCTTCGTAACTCCATGGGAGAATGCGAAATGTTTCTGCATCTGGTATAACGACTAGATCGCTTTCTTCTACCCTTGCAAGACCTTCTATAGAGGACCCATCGAACCCTTTGCCTTCTCTGAATGTCTCCTCTAACTCATAGGAGGGGATACTGAATCCTCTTAACTCACCTAAAATATCAGGAAAAAGCAGGTTTATGAATTTAACATCTTTTCCTTCGTTTTCAAGCCAGCTTAGAAGTTGCTCCGGTTGCATGTAAAGTAAAAATAATTCTAGAATAAAAAGGTGCTGGTAATCGAGATTAATACTGCCAACTTTTCCGCCTCTAGAGAAACTAGGAGGAGATGAAAGATGGTAAAGCAATTTGTGGAATTACTAAAAGAAAGAAAAATCTGTCGATGGAACAGAAAAAGGCTTGAGATAAAGGCTTTAGCTACACTCATCTATCGAGCTGGTTTACTATACAGAAGAACTAGGAAGAACTGAATCTGATCAAAAATTTTTCTCATAAATCTTGTAAGAAAATGGTATACCAGATGTAAAGAACTGTTTGATGTTGATAGGAGAACAAGAAGAGCAGTTGCAGTAGATGAAACAAAGGTAAAACTGGAAAATAATCAGATATATATTTGGAATGCAATAGATGTTGATGACAGATCTATCTTAGCGGTTCATGTATCCTCCAGTAGAACCTCGTTTGATGCAATATACTTTCTTAAAAAGGTGTTAGAGAAATGCGAAAACAAACCATTGATTCT
>JAGGZU010000003.1 GCA_021161865.1 Thermoplasmata archaeon | reverse complement strand
CCTGATGGAAGGGTAATGGTGCATGAAAAAATAGAGTACATCCTCCATGGGTGTTTCCATGAACTCTACCTTTCCAAGCCAAAAGAGCTTATGATATATAATGCTTCAGGTTACTGTGAAAACGCAGAATGTTCCTTTAGAGTGGAGGAACCATGGGCATCGGAGACAGGTGGCAGAGAGTTAATTCTTTCCCTAGAAACAGACAACTGTAATTCTCATCCCATAGCTCATTTCCTGTACGAGGTTCACCCAATCCTCTTATACAACGATGGTGCACGTTTCTACTACCAGCTCTGGGGAATGGAATGGAGTAAACCAACTGATCTCACCACAACGATTATTTTACCCGGATCTGTTCAAAACAAACATTACTATATTCACCCGTGGGATCTCAAATACTCTGTTGCCATGGAAAACGAAACTACACTTGTTTTCAAAAGTCGGCAGGATGCTGGTGTTCCCTTTGAGATAGACCTGTTTCTCCCTGAAGGGTTTTTTGAAAACTCGCCCTATGTTACCCGAGTAAACGAGAGTGTTTCATCAATAATCTCTTTTGAAGAAAAAAATGAGTCGTTTGCCCAGTTGATTGGTTCAGCTGTACCAGTCTTTGCTATTTTCGTTGCTGTTTTCCCTGTTTTGTTTTTCCTACTCTGCTACATTCTGTATGGAAGGGAAAAACCGGTTCCATACACTGGAGTGTATGAACGTGAACCGCCATCTGAGCATACTCCTGCTGAGGTGGGTACACTACTGAACCAGTTTAGGGTTCCTGCCTCTGCATTCACCGCAACTCTGCTTAACTTTGTGTATAAAGGGTATCTTGAGATGCGTGAAACCGTGGTTGAGAAACAGGGTTTCCTAAAGACAGGGAAGGTTAGAACGTTGGTTTTCACAAAAAAAAGAGAAGCTAAGGAGTTGAAACCACATGAGCAAAGGGTTTACAACTATATCATTGAAAGTATGGAAAACGATTCCGTTACTTTAGAGACGCTTAAAAGAAGGGTTATGCTGCCTGAATTTGCTGATTTCTTCATGAAATGGAAAGAGGTTGTGCTCTCAGATTTAAAAATGGATAGGTACCTTGAGAAAAATGGTTTAACTGTTTTCACAGTTGCATCAGTCATTTACTCCATTCTATGTCTAACTCTCCTTATAATGCAGGTTCCAACAAAACTGTTCCTAGAGTTGATGCTTTATTCAGCAGAAACCCTGCTTATGCCAGCACTCATTATCGGATTCATCCTTTCTGTTTTGGGTTTAATAGTAGCAAACACGTGGAGAACCATCCTTTGCAGATGGACCAAAGAAGGTCACATCCTTGAGTTGAAATGGAAAAATTTCAAAAAATTCATCTCAGATTTCACCCTCCTCAAAGAACATCCTCCTTCTTCGATTACTCTCTGGGATTTTTACATGGTTTATGCGGTCGCCCTTGGTGTCGCTGAGCACACTATAAAAGCGATGAAAGACATCGTCCCAGACGAGGAAATCAGGGAAGCAAGAACTGGAACAATGGTTTATTCTGCGGTTGGCTTCAGCTCAATAAACAGCTTTACCTCGTCACTCCACAGTACCTCAAGTGGTGGAGCTGGGGGTGCAGGTGGCGGTGGATTCGGTGGCAGCGGTGGAGGTGGTGGTGGAGCAAGGTAATGAGTCAAGATATCAAATAAAAAACAAATTACCTCCTACGATGCTTATCGAAACCGTTGGTTCGTCTATTTGAGGCTTTGGAGCGTTCCCTGAAAAATGGGATTCTTTTGAACTTTGGGTACTCTGCTAACTCTATTCTAAGTTTCTCATCGCTTTGTACTCGTCTAAAGTTGTCGTGGTCTCTCTCAGTGAGCAATGTTACAGCGACTCCTTTTTCCCCTGCCCGCGCTGTACGACCTATCCTATGAATATAGTCCTTAGGGGTTTTTGGTACATCATAGTTGTACACATGTGTAACGTTTTTAATGTCAAGCCCTCGAGCGGCAACATCTGTCGCTACAAGCACATCTATTTTCTGTTTCTTCAGCGCATCAAGGGATTTCAACCTTTTCTCCTGGCCCATCCCACCATGTATAGCCAAAGCGTTTACACCCTGCCTCCTAAGGTTTTTTACAACAACATCTGTTTCTTTCCTTGTTCCGCAGAACACAATCGATAAACCAGAATTATGTTTTTTTAGCAGATGTACAAGGAGAGAAAACTTGTCATGTTGCTTGTAGATATCATAGTAGACCTGCTTCAATTTACCCTCATCCACCAATGGTTTCGTTCTAACAAACAAGGGGTTCCTCAAATGTTTCCTTGCTATCCTCTGAACATCATCTGAAACAGTGGCGCTGAACATAAGGGTTTGTCTGTCCCTGGGCACATGACGTATGATTTTTTCAACATCATCAATAAAACCCATGTCAAGCATCTTATCTGTTTCATCAAGCACAAGGAATCTAACGTTTTTGAGGTCTATCGTTTTTCTGCTAATGTGATCCAATGTTCTACCCGGTGTTCCAACCACCACATGCGCGCTACGAAGGTTCCTAATTTGAGGTTCAATACCAACGCCTCCATATACGCTAATGGTTTTAACTCCAAGCTTTTTTCCAAATTCCTGAAAAACCTCAGTGACCTGAATACAAAGTTCTCTGGTTGGGGTTAAAACAAGTGTTTGAAGACCACCATCTAATCTGATTTTATCCAGTATAGGTAGGGTAAAAGCAAGTGTTTTACCAGAGCCGGTTTCCGCCTGACCAACCACATCTCTACCTTCAAGTATCTCCCTCATACACTTCTCCTGTATATGAGTGAGTTCCCTAAAACCAGAGTCTCTTATCCTGCTAAGAATTTCAGGACTTATGTTTAACTCTTCGAATTTCATAACTCTTTCACCTTTCTCAAAATATTCAAATATTCACTAGAAGTAGGTAATCAAAAGGAGTGGATGCAATTTTTACAGTTTTGCTGTGCACCTGAGACACTATTTGGTTTTGGCTTAAACTCTGGACATGTTTCATATTCAAACACGGGTCTATTTACAATGCTGCATCTAATAACCTTTTTTTCCTTCTGTCTCTCTCTTTGGTTTCTTTTTTTGTTGTTACGTTTCATAATATTTCACTTCATTAGCTAACTAAAGCTGGTTTTTTTGTTAGAAAAAATAAAAACAAAGGAACTCAAACTTGGTCACAAGCATGGTTCTGGTTTCTATCTTCTCCGTTTCCTCCAATGTTACAGGTGTTTTATATAGTTTTGCATCTTATCTTAAACTCTGGATGTATGTGTATGTCAACTATCTAAAACAAAAAAATATGGTAAAGCAACATAAACATATAGTAAAGTTTATATTACATTTTGTAATATGTATTTTACATAAAAGGTGATGATATGGATCAAAAAATGTACAGGATATGTGTGCTAATAAGCGCAATAACGATGGGTACAGTATTTGCTTTTTCAATAACAATCGGAAACTTTATACTCCCATTAATTGCAATAGTCCTAGGAATATCTCTAATGTATCTATGTAAAAGAAGAGTCGAGGGCGCAATACAAGATGAACGAACATACAAAATAGCAGAAAAATCATCGATGAGAACCATCCAAATCCTTGGTCCAACAACCGCAATCCTAGGAGTCACAACGCTTACAGTGAGCGAAAGCGGATATATCGACCTAACAGAGATAGGCTACGCACTGCTCTACTTCAACATAGCTCTACTTGGCCTATACATGTTTTTCTATGGATACTATAGTAGAAAATACAAGGGTTAGGAAAAATGAAAAACAAACTTAAAGTCTACAGGGCAATGCATGATTTAACTCAAGAAATGCTTGCAGATAAACTGGGTGTAACAAGGCAAACCATAATAGCAATAGAAAAAGGAAAATATGATCCCTCACTGGAACTAGCTTTCAAAATAGCAAAACTCTTTAATACCAAAATAGAAGATATTTTTATCTACGAGACTGGTAAAACAGCAAAAAAAGAATGAAACATCACGGTTTTTTCGCCACCAAATACCTTCTCCATCGCCCCGAGGAAAAATCCTCCACAACCAAATCATCAACAGAAAACATGTTTTTTTCTGCCATAGCCACAAGAACCCCACCATTACCTGTGCCCCTATACAAACGGGATGATAAAATGGTTAAACACCTGTTACCATAAATGGAGAAACCTGACAAATCTGGGGTGTGACCACGCACAAACACCTTTGCATCCACGTCATCAAGAAACTTTTTCAACTCTTCTCCATTAAACGAATCACCTACTCCTCTAAAAACCTGCGAAACCACTGGATCACTCCACACAATTGATTTCAGAATCACTGAATCATTTTTTCCTATCACCCTCAACGTGTCTCTATCAGCTCCCTTCAATATTCCTGCGTGTGCAGCAAAAACGTTGTTCCCCAACACCATCAAAGGCATAGCAGAAAACACTTCAACAAACCTCTTATGCAACCTATTTGAACCATACCTCCTGGTAAGCTCCTCCTCAAACTCGTGGGGAAAACAGGGTATAACATGGTTGCTTTCATGGTTTCCCTTGAGAAGAACAATCTTTTTAGGGTAAAGTTGTTTAAGAAAAAGCAGATAAACGATGTTGTACACAGCACCCCATTTAACAGGTTCTCTATCTATGTAGTCACCAAGGAAAACCAGGTGATCTACCCCAAAGAATCTTTTTATCACAGCCTTTGTTGTCTCAAAATCCCCATGAGTATCCCCTACAAATGCTATCCTACCGTTCAACTCAAGCAATGTTTTTTCTTTCTTAAACACCTCAAGGACCTTACCAAGGTATTCCTCCACCTCCTCCGCTGTAAGCTTTTTTACGTTATCTGGATTACCTACTACCCCCTCAACATCCATTTCAACATAAAAATATAGAAAAAAATGGGTTTAACTGTGTTTCTACTACTGTATACTAACCCTATAAGCCTCTCCTTCCTTCTTCTTCTCCTTTCTTTTTATTACAACATCAAGCACACCATTTTTATACGAGGCTTTCGTGGTTTTTGGTTTAACCTTACATGGTAAATCAATGACTTTATGGTATTTCCTGCTGGCACCATCCACCTTTATCTCCAACGTGTCCTCAGTCACCTTAAGATCAATGTCATCTTTTTCTACACCCGGTAATTCCATTGTGATGGCAACCTCATTCTCCCCCTCTATTATATCTGTAAGGGGTTCTCTTTCATCAGATATAACCGGTTCACCCTCTGGTGTTTCAACAGCCTTGTTGCCAAACTCCTCAAGTCGTGGTTTTCCATCTGCTCCAATGGTGAACTTGAATCCCCTAACTATGGGTTTACCTGGCTCAGCGTTTGAAAGCATTCTGAACAACTCCTCTGTCATCTTCTCTATGTCATCCATGAGTTTTTCATCGAAAAACTGGTCGAAAAAGTCATCATCTATCCCAAAGAACCTAAATGGGTTTTTTCTTCGTCTGTCTCGCCTGAAAGGGTCCATATATTTCCAACCTCACAGATATTTACCTCTACACATTATTTAAACTATTCGGTTGAATTTAACTCTTCAGCAAGCTGCTCTATAAGTTTTTTTGCTTTTCTACTCAACTTTTTAGGCGTCTCAACCATGATTTCAACAAACAAGTCACCGTATCCCCCTCTCAACCTTGGCATACCTTTTCCCTTTAATTTAAAAACATCGCCGCTTTCAACACCAGGAGGCAACTTCAGTCTCGCTGTTCCATCAAGTGTTTCAACCTTAACCGTTGTACCTAAAGCCGCCTGAGGAAAAGATATCCTTCTTTTAGTGTAAAGGTCTGCTCCTCTTCGTTTAAACCTCTCATCCTCCTCTATATGTACAACCACGTACAAGTCACCGGGTTCTCCACCGTTTTCACCAGCCTCCCCAGCGCCAGTCAACCGGAGATGAGAACCATCCTCAACACCCTTTGGTATCTTCACCTCCATGACCCTTGTTCTCTGCACCACACCCTTCCCCTTACACACAGGACATGGTGCCTCTATTATGGTTCCCCTGCCATTGCATCTTGGACACACAGTTATCTGAGTAAACACACCAAAAGCTGTGCGTTGCGTTCTCTGCACCTGCCCAGTCCCATGGCATTGGGGACAGGTTTTTGGTGACGTACCAGGTTTTGCTCCTGTTCCATTGCAGTTGTCACATTTCTCGGTTCTAGGTATCTCCAACTCAACGGTTTTACCCTCATAAGCGTCTCTAAGAGTTATTGTCACATCATACCTCAGATCGGCACCTCTCCGCCTATACTCTCTCTGCCTACCGTACCTCCGGCCAAAGAAATGTTCAAAAATATCATCGAAACCAAAACCAAACCCCAAGTCTCTAAAAATGTCACCGAAATCAGCCCCCCTGAAAATGTCCTCATAACTGTAACGTTGATCTATACCAGCATGTCCAAACATGTCATACTGCCTGCGTTTCTCATCATCTGAAAGAACAGCGTAAGCCTCAGAAATCTCCTTAAACCTCTCCTCAGCATCCTTACCTGGGTTTCTATCAGGATGATACTTCAAAGCCAGCTTACGATAAGCACGTTTAATCTCATCCTTAGTTGCATCTCTGCTGACACCAAGAACCTCATAATAGTCACGTTTCACCATTGCACCCAGGGTTAAACAACAACCTCTATTTCTTTTTTATTGTCAGATTAAGAAAGAGACTATCGCGAACAGTATGTCGCCGAAGAAAAAAGCGAAAACAAAACCCATCAAAAGGGGAATCATAAATGGTATCTTCGGGGTAACCCAGATTTTTTTCCTCCCAGTTTTTTCAAGCTCCTCAATGTGTTCAACGGCGTCAAACTCCTCAGGCATAAACATTAGCTTACGTTTACCATCAACGATTTTTTCAAGAGGCCACACAAACTTTTTCTTAGCCTCCTCAACATCCATACGGTAGCCTATCAGAGCATAAGGAAACTCAACATCCCTTTTTATTGCATTATACACCAAAAACATGGGAGGTATAATGAGAAACAGCACTATGGCGTTTGAGAAGATAGACCAGGCAAAAGGCATAACCGAAGGATGAAGAGGAAAACCATGTAAATGAGGCCACAAAGGGGTTAAAATGCTTAACGCCATTATCGCCTTCGCATCGGCTCCACCAAAAATCAAACCAACATAGAAAAGCACGTAAACCGCACCTATCAGTATAGGTATAAAAACCAGTGAAAGAAGGTTGTCTATACCCACTGTAAAATACTGCACCACAAGCAGTGCAGCACCAACGGAACCCATAACAATCCATAAAGTGTTTGAAGCCATCCTGGTTTTAATATCAGTGTAAGAAGCGTAACCAAGAATGCCAACGCCAACAACCAACCTTACAACATCCAATGTTAATCCTACGTCCATCATCTCATCTCTAACTCAATTTAATAACTACACAGCTCTTAAACACATTTGCTTAAGTGAAATCCCATGTTCCAAGCAGAGTATTCGTGGACTCCCAGGTGACTGTAACGGTTTTGCCAGTACAGTTGTAAAGGTACTCGCCAGCGTCAATGTAACCATCGTTGTTGGTGTCGTTTTTCTCCACACTACTTGGCGACACAATCAGCTTCGACCACTCCAAGTCTGCTCCACCAGCGTAAACCACTGTTAACCTTCCGCTTGATCTCTCCTGCGAGAAGGTTATGAACTTCTGAGTCTGCTGGTTCATAGTGCTCATGTTAAGAAGTATAATGTAGACCGCAGTTGCAAGAGCCACTGCTATAGCCACCATAAGCACTGTACCAACAATCGGGGAAACAGCTTTTTTGTTAAACAACTTCTTTCTCATCACCACCACACTCACTTACCTTTCTTGAATCACAGTTGTGTTATATAAACAATTAACTTGCCTGCACATCATGGAACGTATGCGTCCATATCATAGTGTTACTTGGATTATGACGGAAGGTTATGGTGACATCCCCTGATAACCCTCTACCATCCAAATCTATCTCATCACCCGCTGACACGTCACCACTCATAGTGATGTACACAGTTGAGCTACCATCTGTGGCTGATATGTTGATGTCACTCCAACTTATACCTGTGTCTGCTGATGATACTCTTAACGTGTTTGTGGATTCTGAGATTGCAAAGTCTATGACTGGTGCGTTATCGCTTATACCACCAATCATACCCGTCATGTAAACATAAGCGGTTGCAGCTATAGCCACTGTTATAGCCACCATGAGGATAACACCTATTACAGCAGAAACCGCTTCATCATTTTCTAAACCATTTTTATTCTTGTAAGAGGTTTTTTTTCCCATCTCCTCACCACGTCCAGCATGTAAGCCGCATTTGGGCTCCTAAACAGTTTAATGAAAAACTTAACTGTATTTAAACTTATATGATAAATGACAAAAAAAATTCAAATAAAAAAGAAAAAGATTAGAAGGTTTTGCTTAATGTGGGCTTCTTTAATTTGCTTACACGACGACAGTCCAAGTTCCCATCAAAGTATTCGTTGGGGTGTACCTAAATGTTACAGTAACGCTTTCACCGTTGGAACCATAGCTACTTAAGTCAATTTCGTCTCCAGCGGTAACTGTACCTGTCTTGGTAGTATAATAAGTACTAGTACTATTTGTGATACTTATATTGACATCGCTCCAAGATACTCCAGCTTCACAGCTTTGTACAACCAGCTTGTCGTTAGTGTTGTCTGGAAGACATGATATCGCTGGTGTATGTCCTGTTGTCCCGCCGAGCATACCAGAAACGTAGACGTACACTGTTGCCGCTATCGCTACGGTGATGGCAACCATAAGGATAACACCGATCACCGCAGAAACTGCCTCTTTCTCATTCACAAACTTTCTATTCGCTTTCATCTTCTATCCCATTCCTCCTAGCCTTATACAGCAATTTGTCGCACAAAATAGGCTTAATAGTATTTATATGTTTTGATGTTTCACGTGTTTGTTTGCTGTACAGGCCAAGGTTCATGAGTAATTGTTGGTGACCAACCAAATATATAAATTTAACTGAATAAAATTGTTTCTTCTTTATAAAGATTAGTGAATTTCGACTAACTCTGAGTTTCCTCTAAAATTGCTGTGAACACATGTTCAACCACTATTTTCAGACGAAATCTTTATTAGAACATAATCACCTTACCCTTTTGCATAGAGATGGGATGCAAAGTCAGTTGATCATGGAGCGTAAATAATGAGAGATAGAGAGGAGAAGATACGGGTTATCCATGAGGCAGTAGATGCGCTTTTAGAATCAAAGAATGTAGTGGATGCTATACCATCCGTTGTTTTCAGTGGAAACAAAACCGGGGAAAACATTGTTGAAAGAATTGAAAAGGTTCTACCGGAAAATGAGCCTTCAGAGACTATTGAAACCATGAAACCAATTAGACCTGTTTTTCCTATTCAAAAAAGACCGACTCCTCCTTTTTCATCGTTTTCAATAGAAAAGGATCAGGATTTTCCTTCCTTTTCATTCCAGGGTGAGCCACCCTTCCTCATATTCGAAACACCTGAACATGTGGAGGAGTTGCTGATTAACCCCATCTTCTCAAAACGATCAATAGATAGGGTTGAGGAATTTAGTATAAAACGTTTACTTGGTGAGGACAATATTGAGGTATATGAAACAAGAATGTTTGGCACCTCAGACACACATACAAAGGTGTTTGCACCACCACTTCATAGACCCTCTGTTTTACCTCAAAAAAATGAAAACGGTGCTGAACCGTTAGAGTCTACAGAAAACGTTGAGGTACCGTCAGGTTATACAAAAAAGGTTGAAGAGGTTTTGGAGGAAACCAAATACTTTGGCTACAAAGGTTTGGGATCAAGAACCGTTGTGTTTGACAAAAACACAAATGAACACAGATACATTGTCAAGGAACCTGTTTTAACAGAGGAAGAGGAAAACATTAGAAAAGAGTTGGTTAAACTCTTTAAACTCCTGGCTGACGTCTCAACCTTTGATGCCGAGGAACATGAGAAACAAAGAGTGCTTGAGAAAGCGTTGAATCAGATAATACAGGACAATGACATAAAGATAAAAGAGTCATCCAAAAACCTAGTGTTTTACCCACCCGCTGAAGGTTTTGTTTCATCAGATAAAATAGACATTGCTATGGAGAACGATGCCGTTGATGTTTACTCCAACAGCATGTTTGAGGAGTTTATCGATAGGAAACTCAGGGAGAAAGGTGTTGATGTACCAATACCATCAAAGGATAAGATATTCTATTACCTTATAAGGGACTTTGTTGGTTACGGTAGAATAGATATCCTCATGAGGGATGAGGACATCGAGGATATATCCTGTGACGGTTCAACTGTACCGGTTTTTGTTTACCATAGAAGATACCAGTCCATAGAGACAAATGTTGCCTTTGATACCCCTGAGGAGCTTAACTCCTTTGTCGTTAGACTGGCTCAGATCTGCGGTAAACAAATCTCTATTTATGCACCAATCGTTGATGGTAAACTACCTGATGGTTCCAGGCTTCAGGCAACACTGGCAAAAACCGTTACCAACGAGTCGACCTTCACAATAAGACGTTTCAGAGAGGACCCGCTTACACCTATTGATCTCATAGAAAACAACACCATGTCTGTTGAAATGGCTGCCTACTTCTGGCTTGCCATAGAACATGGTGCCTCAATACTGTTCTGCGGTGGCACAGCAAGCGGAAAAACATCCACGCTCAACGCACTCTCACTGTTTATCCCGTTTTCCCACAAGATAGTTTCTATAGAGGACACACGTGAGGTTAACCTGCCGCATAAAAACTGGATCGCTGGTACAACAAGAGAGGGTTTTTCAACCGCTGAAAACGAGAAAAAAGGTAAAGACATAGACATGTTTGACCTCATACGAGCAGGATTGAGACAGAGACCAAGGGTGATCATAGTTGGTGAGGTCCGTGGGAGAGAAGCCTACAGTCTGTTTCAGGCTATGGCAACGGGTCACACATCGTATGCAACAGTCCATGCAAGCAGTATACACGCTTTGATTCAAAGATTGGAAAACCCACCTATCTCTCTACCAAGGGCTCTGCTGACATCATTGGATATCATTGTTTTCATCAACGCCATACCCATGGGTAAAAAGATGGTTCGTAGAATAACAAGTGTCACCGAAATAATCAAGATGGACCCTGACACTAAGCAGCTTATTTTCATGCAGCCCTTCACATGGGTTTCTAAGGTGGATGACAGGTTTGAAGGCACAGGAACAAGTAAGATTCTAACCAGTATAAGATTAACCAACGAATGGGATGAAAACAGGCTTAAAAAAGAGTTGAACAACAGGATAAAGGTGCTTAACTGGATGAGAGAAAACAAGGTTCGTTCCTACACGGATGTTGCCAAAATAATATCTGCATACTACAAGGACTCTGAGTCTGTGCTAAAAGACCCTGGAGTGGTTTTAAAGAAAGAGGGGGAGGAAAAAGAAGAAAAGAAAACTCCTGAGGTTTCGAAACATCAGGAAACCCCTGTGGAGGAAAAGAAAAAAAGTTTCTTTAAACTGTTCAAGATAAAAAAACCGGTTACCCTTAAATCAAGGTTGCCCTCAAGGAAGGAGAAGAAGACAAAACAGAGTTTACTAAAAAAGGATAAACCTGTTTTGAAAAAAACAAAAGAAAAAAAACCGGTTGTCTCAAATCTGGATGAAGAAAAGGAGAAGCTGAAAAAGGAAAGGGAACAGAAGAGAGAGGAACGGAAGAGGTTACGGGAACAAAGGAAACTGGAGAGACAGAGGAGACGTGAGCAAAGACTCATGGAGAGAAAAGCGAAAAAGCAGGTTTTAACTGAATCTAAACCTGAAGGTTTAGATAAAAAAACTGGGATTAAGAAAGCAAAAACGCTGCCTAAAAAAGATGTGGAGGAGGACATAGACCGTATACTAAAACATGTACACGGGAAGAATGGGAAGGATGAAATCAACAAAGTATAGTAGGTTCTGTAAAAAACTCTTCAGCAGGGTGTTCCACCGTTTTCAGATAGAGGACACCAGCAAGAACCATATGCTGGAGAAGGCAGACATCAGGATGACCTACGAGGAGTACTTCTCCATGACGTTCATGAACATAACACTGAGTTTTGCTGTAACGTTCATGGTTTCAACCATCCTGTTCCTTATTTTTCCAGGGATCATAACCACAATACTGATCCTTCTTCTCCCAACAACGGTGCCCCTCATGGTTGCAACCTACAGTCTTTCTTTACCCACATCCCGTATGAAAAAAAGAGCAAGGGAGATAGATCGACTGTTGCCTTATGTCACCAACTTCATCAGCACAATGTCCTCAGCAGGTATATCACCAGGCGAGATATTCAAAACCCTTTCCACTATAGAGCTGTATGGTGAGATACAGAAGGAAGCACAAAAGATAGCCAAAGAAATATATCTCATGGGCATCGATACCATAACCGCGCTTAAACATGCGATAGAGGTTTCACCATCAAGGAAATTCAAGGACTTCATCCAAGGTATTATAGGTGTTATACAATCCGGTAGCGACCTAAACATCTATTTCAAAACCATGGTTGACAAGTACATGCTTGATGACCTCTCTGAGAGACGTAAAAACCTTGAGTCTTTAGCGGTTATAGCGGAGACTTTTGTTGTCACAGTCATAGCCTTTCCTCTTTTCCTTGTGATAATAATATCGGTTATGAGTTTCACCAGTAGCGGAGGAGGTATACCCTTTAGTTTCATGTTTATCTTCTCGCTTGTCATACTACCAATGGCCTATGTGGGGTATTTTGTTCTAATGAAATCCACGGCGGTGGAAACATGAACATAAACATTCACAAAAAAAGGTACAGACTCAGTAACGTTTACAAGAAGGGAACAGAGCACACGATGGTTTTGATTTTAAGTATCTCCCTTGCCAGCATATTCTTCATCTTTTCTTTCCTTGCATTAATCGGTTTTTTTGGTTTCTCTCAGGAGAACGCTGTTGATTTCATAGTCCTGGGTCTCCTCTCAGCTATAGGACCAATTGGTTTCTACAATGCCCATCAGGCTAAGGTTAAACAGGAGATTGAGGATAAACTCCCAGATTTCCTCCGTGAGATAGGTAGCTCCACAGCCTCAGGTATGACGGTTTTTGATGCAGTTAGAGTGGCCTCCGAGGGAGACTACGGTTTGCTCACAAAGGAACTTAGAAAAATGACGGCGCAACTCTCATGGGGAATCTCAATAAAAGAAGCGCTTCAAAACTTCTCCAAACGTTTAAAATCTAAACCGGTTGAACGAGCGGTTCTCACAATCAACCAGGCTCTTGACATGGGGGGAAACACCTCTGACACGTTTTATGCTGCAGCAAAGGAAATTGAGCAGATAAAGATGGTTGAGCAGCAGAGGAAAACGGAGATGTCAATGTACAGCATAGTCATCCTAATCAGTTTCTTCGTCTTCCTTGCAGTAATACTTATCATAAACACCACTATATTCGCAGCCTTTTTTGACCTTCAGCAGAAGGTTGGCACCGCCCATGTTGGTAGAATGGGATTGGGTAACGTTGACAAAAACATGTTAAAATATGCGTTCTACTCCTTCGTGTTTGTGCAAAGCATTGGAGCAGGATTATTGGGTGGTTTCATGATGGATGGAAGGGTCTCCTCAGGGGTACGGTACAGTTTCGTTCTCATACTCATCTCCTTCATCGCATTCAGATTCCTAATGTAGTAAATATTAAATAATATTAGAAACAGAATGTTACATGTAAGGTGGTGGCAGGGAAGAGATGGGATCCAAACGTCTTATTAGCGATACCTATGCGGTTTCATCAGAGACAATAGACTCCATACTCCTGCTTGGAACAGCTGTCATAGCCTTTGGTGTTGTAACCGCAACCATTTTACCCATACCATTCCCCAGTGAAACACCACATGTTGATTTGTCAGCATACATCAGAGGGGATTATGTTTTCATCGAGCACATGGGTGGCGAACCACTTGATTTCAGTAAGACAGAGGTATCTGTTTCCATAGGTGATACACCTAAACCGAAGCCATCACTTCATGAGATAAACAACAACGGTTTATGGGAATGCGGAGAGTTTCTTCAGTACTACTACAACACAACCGACATCGTTAGTGTGCTTGTTGTGGACACCGTGAGCAACACTGTGCTGCTACAGGGAAACCTGAGAAGAGGTGAAACACCATGGATCGGAGCGCCGCCACCCATACTTGTTTCAAGCCTTAGAACAGACACTGTAGATGAGGATTTAACAGCCTATGCTTTACCTGTTCAAGGTTTTGATGCCCACACCTTTATTTACAACTGGAAGAGGAATGGTGCATCAATCGCTCAGCTTCTAATGCCCTTTGACACCCAAAGTTTGTCATCCACCAGAGACTACTCAGGTAACGGGTACAATGGGAATGTGTATGGTGCAACATGGATTAGCAATGGCATGGTTGGCGGAGCCTACTACTTTGATGGAAAAAACGATTACATTTCGATTTCACTGCCTGAGGTATTCAACAATTTATACACAAACAACTTCACCATCTCACTATGGATCAAAAGCGAAGACATAACAACCAACACTTCTCAACAAGAGTGTATACTTGAAGCATACTATGATGAAAACAATTTTGTTCAACTCTTCCAGTATGAGTCAGCCATACAGTTTGGAGTATGTGTTAACGGAGACAAAAAAGCGGTTAAAACATCAAGTTTACAAAGCAACACATGGTATCATATAACAGCAACCTGGAACACATTATACGACTCATTAACCATCTATCTGAACGGTCAACCAAGCACATCAGGTGGCTCTAGAGACTATCAAAATGGAAACACCAGGCTTCTAAGCCTGGGGCAGAAAACCAATAAAAGCGATGGTTTCTCAGGTTACATAGATGAACTACAAATCTATCCTTACCTGAGGTCACAGGAACAAATTTATCAAGACTACCTTGACACCAAGGATGGTTTAACAGACCATAGAACCATCGTCTCCAGAGAGACAAGCCTTGGAGAAACCTGGTCATGTGTTATAACACCAAACAATGCTAACCAAGATGGAGATGTGGAGGAGTCTGACAACCTCATTATAACATCATATGGGGG
>JAGGZU010000056.1 GCA_021161865.1 Thermoplasmata archaeon | reverse complement strand
GCCATCTGCAAAAGTCTGGTAAACCCTTATGAAGCGTTGGTTCACCACCTGTTATAACAACGCCGTCAATAAAATCCCTGTTCTCCACAAGATACTTTTCTATCTCCTCCAATGGTATATCAGGATAGTTTTCTGGTGTCAAAACAATCTCATGGTTATGACACATAGGGCAACGTAGGTTACACAATGATAAGAAAACCACAGCTGTAATGTAGCCATCCCAGTCAACCAAGGAAGACTTTAAAAAACCTTTTACCTCAACGTCCGAAACTGGATAGGAGGTAGGGAGAGCTCTCCCCACCACCTCTCTCTCATGCAGAAAAGCCGAGGGAGTCGCGTTTTCTATCATGTAATTCTCCTATCTTCCCTTTGTTCCATGAGTTGATTTTGGAGAAGAAGCCTGTGACACGGGTTATTCCCTCTATGTTTGATGAGTTGCAGTACGGACATGTCTCCGACAAACCCCTTGTGACCTTACCGCAGTCCAAACATGAAGTGAACTCTGGTGAAAAGGCTATCTGTGCGTTCTGAGTGTTTGTAAATGTTTTCCTGACAAAAGCAGCAACAGAGTCTGGATCAGGTCTTGCCTCACCAAGCCAGATATGAGACAAAGCGCCGGCCTCTATAAGAGGGTGGTATCTGCCATCTTTCTTTACTCGCTCTATCGGGCTTATAGGTGCTGAGACATTCATGTAGGTTGAATTGGTGTAGTATATCTCTCCTGTACCCTTACTTCCTTTAACAACCGCTGCAGCTTGAAGCGGGTAATGTTTCATGTCAAGCATCGCTAGCCTATACGCTGTTGACTCTGCTGGGGTCTGCTCTAAAGGCATATGTATGCCATACTTCTCCTCCATTTCATCCGCGGTTTTCTTCATAAAAGCTATGATTTTTAGGCCGAAGAGATGGGCATTGCTTGACTCATGCAACTCCTCCCCCAGATGGGATTGCACCATTTCATTTAACCCCAGCATGCCAAGTAGAAACGTTGCTCTATGTAAACGGTAGTATTGCTCACCATCAAGCTCCATAGCGAGAAGAGCCAATGGCCCGTTTTTACCCATTTTAAGGAGTTTGGCGATGAACTCTCTTTTCTGCAGATGCGCTTTTGCAACAAGCTCTATCCTCTCTCTGAGAATCTCAAAGAGTTTTGTGTCATCACCACCTGCCTCATAGGCTACCCTTGGGAGGTTTATGGTGACGTTCTGCATGGCAGAGTACCTCATCTTCCAGGGTTCCTTGGCATCCTCTAAATCAGATTCTCTTAGTTGAAACGCGAGTCTGCAACATTCACTTATCTTAGCTGTATCTCCTCTATCAAAAACATAGTATGTATTACCTTTCTCAGCAGCCACTGTGCTGATATGATGTAAAAACTCCTCATAACCTTCAGTTTTGAAAAACCTTTCAGTTAAATGAACGTTTGGTTTGGGGAAAAAGAAGGGTCTACCCTGTGCGTCCCCATCATGGTATACGTTAAACAGGGCTGTGGCAAACCTCTGAGACTCCTCCAGATAATCTGCATACGTGTTTCCTGTGAACTTACCCTCTGGCCCAATCGCTGGTACATCAGCAAAATGCTTTGGACATTCCCAGTAGATATTTATGTCGCTGAAGATACTCTGTCCTCCTCTTGCAACAGCCTGTTGAGCAAACTCGTAGATGAGTATCTGAGCAAGCTGTTTCATTCTACGGTCATCTACGCCAACAAGGTAGGGGGCTAGGAAGATGTTGAATGCATCCCATCCTATCGCTCCAGCAAAATGGCCCTGCAACGCTGCTGAAAACTTTATTATCTGCTCAACAAGAACCTCAGGGTGCCTAGCAGGTCTTGCTATAGATAAGGCGTTCGGCAGGTTCAACCCAAACCTTTTGACGTACTCAATGTTTTGACCTGAACAGTATGGTCTATCAACCATCCCAAGATCATGAAGATGAATGTCACCACGCATGTGAGCATCCGCTATGTCCTGAGAGAAAACCTCTATTAAAGCAAACTCTTTTTTTATGCGTTCCGCAAGCGTTAGGTTTGTTGCCTCTGGACCATGAGGTACATTTGCGTTCTCCTTGTTTTGATTGAGTATTATTTCTCTTGTGTCATAGAGTGGTACACCAAGTCTAGTATGCTGTCTCCTGATATGTTCAAGACCGTACTCTATCAACTTAGCGTTTGTTAACTCTCTTATAAGTGGCGCTGTTATATTCTCTATATTTAGGTTTAATATTAGTTTCTCCACCTCCCTCGCTATTATTTGAGCTGCATCCTCACTTATGTCTGTTTCTCTCAGCAATGCCTCGGAGATTTTGCTTCGATCCCATTTGTGTATCTCCTCGCTCGATGTCCTTACGAAAAGCGAGAGATCGGTTGCATCCTTCTCTGTTGAAAGCGCCTTCTCACCTTCGTTAGGCGAGGGAGGGCGGTATCCATCATCTCTCATACGTATCATAATTAAATCCCATCCTCTTCTTTTGTGAAGTGAAGGTAAAAGTTTGTCAAGAGTTGATATTTTATGTAGGTTTTTGCATCGGATTTGTTACCAAATCAGAGCTTAGAAAAAATATTTATTACCAAGTTTGTTACCAAATACTGGAGTGGTAGCGAAAATGTTTGAAGACGACATCATGCTACAAGACCTCATCCTAGAATACCTAAGAGACAACCAAGCATCAATATCAAGCATACACAGAAAATTGCAAAAAGAAGGATACAAACTGCACAGGCTGGTAGTAACAGGCTACCTAAAAGCCTTAGCAGACAACGGAATACTAAAAGAGCATGACATAAAACCATCAAAGGTTTACTCCATAAGATCAAAAACCAGGAAACAAAACATCTACGACATCGTAGGAGAAGAAGTAAAAAACCTAACCGACGCAAAGAAAAAACAAGCAAAACTGGCAATATACACGCTCCAAAAACTCTTCCACCGCCCAATATTCCTTGAAGAACTGAAAAGATGCAGAATAGATGCAGATGAAATAGATGCAGAAAAAATCGGTGGAGAAGAAAGGATGCAGGCAAGGAAACTCCTCTCCCGCACCACCATAAAAATACCCGATCGCAACCCAGCATACATCGTCAAAGAAAACGAGGAATACGAAAAACTACGACAGGAAATAATGGAGAAGATAATAATCAACATATTCAACGTAAACAACCTTGTCCTTAAAAGCAAACAAATCACATTAAACCAAGACTAAACCCCTCTCTTTTCACCCCACAAAACCTTATGAATCTGCAGAGACAACCTAGCATCCAACTTATCCTTAAGAAGCCAAGCCGCAAGCTGTTTCGGATCCTCGCCCCATACAGGTTGAAACAAAACCACACAAGATGGTTTACCCTTCTCAACAATCTTCTTAGCATACCTATAATCCTCCTTATCCTTAACCACAAACTTGAGTTGATCAACCTTCCTAAGATAACCTACATTCTCCAATCTCATCTTATCGTGCATACCTGAAGAGGGACATTTAATGTCGCAGGAAACAGTAAAGGTCGAGAAATCTTTAAACCTCTCAATCAAACTCTTTATATCGATGCTACCATTGGTCTCCAAAGACACATTATACCCCCTCTTAAGAAGTCTATCGATTAACAAAACCGTATCCTCCTGAAGAAGAGGTTCACCGCCTGTGACACACACATACCTCACACCAAAACCATCAACCCTCCTCATTACATCATCAATAGACATTACCTCACCAGGCCCATAGGCATAGGTGGTGTCACAGTACCTGCATCGCAGGTTACAACCGGAGAGACGCACAAAAACTGTTGGATACCCTGTCCAAACACCCTCTCCTTGGATTGAATAAAATATTTCACAAATCTCCATAGTATCAAATACACACATAGATGAAAAGGTTAAAAGTTTACTTCCTTAAAACAAAATCATCTCCATAAATTATTTATACAGGATGTATTATTTGGGTAACCCTGTCCCCTTCAAAATCTACTCTGTAGAGTAGGTTATATAAAGTGATGTTGTGGGCTCTGGCCATTCGGGCCTGTAGCTCAGCTAGGTAGAGCGTCTGGCTTTTAACCAGGTGGCCAAGGGTTCGAATCCCTTCAGGCCCGCTAAAAGAAGAGGATACAAAAAAAGAGGACCACCCATGACAAAAAAAAGATTTAACATTCTCGAACATGAGCTGGTTCCCGAGCATATAGTTTTATCAAAAGAGGAAGCAGAAAAGGTGCTGGAGCATTACAACATAAAACCTGAGAAACTACCAAAAATCCTCGCCTCGGATCCAGTTGTAAGAACCATAAATGCAAAACCTGGGGACATAATAAAGATAATAAGGAAAAGCAGAACAGCAAAAAAAGCTGTTTCATATAGAGTGGTTGTGGAGGAAACAACTGCTCCAACATTGATGAAAAAATAAATAAAAAATAAGTTTAAATGAATGATAAATAAAAGAGGGTGTAGGGAATGAGAGAACTCGTTGATGCTTTTTACAGAGAGAGAAGTATCGTTAACCATCAAATCGCTTCATACAATGATTTTCTAAACAGAAGATTGCAAAACATTGTTGACACGACACTGATTGGAGAGCCAGGAGAAGGTGAAGAAACAACTGAACGCGGATACCTCTACCCTGAGATAGAGGGGTACAAAATAAAACTGGGTAAAATAAAGGTAGGAAGACCACATGTAAAAGAGGCCGATGGTTCACAGAGAGACCTCATGCCGATGGAGGCTAGACTGAGAGACCTAGACTATGAAGCACCTGTAACACTCGAGTTTATCCCAATCAAGGATGGCGTAGAGTATGAGCCTGAGGAGGTAAAGATAGGAGAACTACCAATAATGATCAAATCAAAGGCCTGTAACGTAGCTAAAGAGGCTTTTGAGGAAAAAGAGGGTAGAGAGTTAACAGATGAAGAATACTATGATATGCTCAGAAAGGTACAGGAGGATCCACTTGACCCAGGCGGGTACTTCATCAGCAACGGAACGGAAAGGGTTTTAATAACCGTTGAAGACCTTGCGCCAAACCGTGTCCTAGTGGAGAAGGATACACACTATGGCAGCGAGATAGAGGTTGCAAAAATCTTCTCACAGAGAGAAGGGTATCGTGCACTCACCGTTGTGGAAAAAAGAAAAGATGGTATCCTAATGGTTTCACTTCCAACAACCTATGGTCAGATACCCCTTGTAATACTACTTAAAGCCCTAGGAATGGAGAGCGATGAGGATATATTGAACGTTATGGTGATGAACCCTCAGCTGGAACCCTTTATCCTTGCAAACATAGAGGAGTGCACAAACGAGTATGGTATAACCACAAAGGATGAAGCCATAGCTTACCTTGGAAAAAGGTTTGCCGGTGGACAGGCTAAGGAGTACAGAATAAAACGTGTTGAAAACATTATGGATAAAAACCTGCTACCTCACCTCGGAAACGAACCCAGCGATAGAACGACAAAAGCTGTTTTCATGGCACGTATGGGAATGCGGGTTCTTGAACTTGCCCTTGGAATAAGAGGTACGGATGATAAGGATCATTATGCAAACAAGCGTTTAAAACTGGCTGGAGACCTCATGGAGGATCTATTCAGAGTTGGATTCACTGCATTATGTAAGGATCTGAAATATCAAATAGAAAGGGTTCACGCAAAGGGAAAGGACATTAGGATTGGTTCATGTTTAAGGTCAGATGTACTCACTCAGAGGTTGCATCACGCGCTTGCAACAGGAAACTGGGTTGGTGGAAGAGCAGGGGTTTCACAACTCCTTGATAGAACAAGCAACATAGCAACCGTCAGTCACCTGAGACGTGTTACCTCACCTTTGACGAGGTCTCAACCACACTTCGAAGCAAGAGATTTACATTCAACTCAATGGGGAAGACTCTGCCCTAATGAGACGCCAGAGGGACCAAACTGTGGTCTTGTGAAAAACCTTGCGTTGACTGTAGAGATATCAGAAGGGTATGATGCAAAAGAGGTTGAAAAGGTTCTCTATGACCTCGGACTTGAAGAGGTTTTAAAAGAGTCTGAGGGCGCAAGGGTCTACCTAAATGGAGACTTAATAGGAATGCACCCAAACGGTGAGGAACTAGTTAAAAACCTGAGGGACAGACGTAGACGTGGGTTGCTTCATCAAGAAGTAAACGTATGTTATTATGAGGATTCAAATGATGTTATAATCAACTGTGACAGCGGCAGGTTGAGAAGACCACTGCTTGTTGTTGAAAAAGGTCATCTGCTACTGACAAAACAGTACATTGATGAGTTAAGAAAGGGTACAAAAACTTGGAGTGACCTGATAAAGGATGGTATAGTTGAATACCTTGATGCCGAGGAGGAGGAGAATGCTCTCATAGCTTTAAAAGAGGAGGATATAACGCCTGAACACACCCATGTAGAGATAGATACGATGTGTATCCTTGGTATAAGCTCTTCTCTCGTTCCCTATCCTGAGCACAACTCTTCTCCGAGAATCACAATGGGTGCAGGAATGGGTAAACAGGCTTTAGGTTTTGGTTCAGCAAACTACAGGATAAGACCTGACACAAGAGAGCATCTTCTGCATTACCCTCAGGTGCCACTGGTTCAAACCCATCCTGCAAGGTATGCAAACTTTTTAGATAGACCAGCCGGACAGAACTTTGTTGTTGCTGTCGTATCATACAAGGGACACAACATGGAGGATGCACTGGTTTTAAATAAAGCCAGCGTGGAAAGAGGTTTAGCGCGTAGCACCTTCTTCAGAACATACAGCAGTGAAGAAAAAAGGTACCCTGGTGGACAGGAGGATCACTTTGAAATACCTGATCCAGATTGCAGAGGGGTTAGAAGCGAGGATGCCTACAACAACCTTGGTGAAGATGGATTAATATCACCGGAGTGTGTCGTTGGAAGCGATGATGTTCTTGTTGGAAAAACCTCACCACCCAGATTCTTGGAGGAACCCACAGATTTCCTGACACCGCAGAAAAGAAGAGAAACCTCTGTTACAGTGCAGCACGGCGAAAAAGGTGTGGTTGACAAGGTTATGCTCTCAGAGTCGGTAAATGGTTCAAGGATGGTGAAGATAAAGGTCAGGGATGAAAGGATACCAGAGTATGGTGACAAGTTTGCATCCAAACATGGGCAAAAAGGTGTGGTTGGTTTTATTGTGCCACAGGAAGACATGCCCTTCAACGAGGAGGGGATTTCTCCTGATCTTATCATCAACCCACATGCTATACCAAGCAGGATGACGGTTGCTCATGTACTTGAGATGATAGGTGGCAAAGTCGGTGCGCTCGAAGGCAGGTTCATAGATGGTACAGCATTCAGTGGAGAGCCTGAGGATGTACTTAGGAAGGCACTGGTTAAAAACGGTTTCAAACACAATGGTAAAGAGGTGTTGTACAACGGTGAAACAGGCAGAGTCTTTGAATGTGAAATATTTGTTGGATGCATATACTATCAGAAGCTTCATCACATGGTTGCAGGGAAGATACATGCAAGAAGCAGAGGACCTGTGCAAATATTGACAAGACAGCCTACTGAGGGACGTTCAAGAGAAGGAGGATTAAGGTTTGGTGAAATGGAGAGGGACTGTTTAATTGGTCACGGGGCGTCAATGGTCATAAAGGATAGACTCCTTGACGAGTCTGATCTAACGGTAAAGTATGTATGCAACACATGTGGTCACATAGCTATCGCCGACAGACATGGCAGATTAAGATGCCCCATATGCGGTGATAAGGCTGAGATCTACCCGGTTGACATGAGCTATGCTTTCAAACTGCTTATTGATGAACTTAAATCACTGGTTATAGCACCCAGAATAAGATTAGAATCATTGGTGTGAGGTAATAAAATGGTTGACACAGGTATAACCAAAAAAATAGGACGTATAGAGTTTACCCTTTTATCCCCATCTGAGATAAGAAAGATGAGTGCAACCAAGGTAATAACCGCAGATACCTACGATGATGATGGTTTTCCTATACCAATGGGGTTGATGGACCCAAGGCTGGGCGTAATCGAGCCGGGACTGCGATGTAAAACCTGCGGTCTAAGGGTTGGGAAGGATGGCTGCCCAGGGCACTTTGGTCATATAGATCTCGCGATGCCTGTCATACATGTTGGGTTTGTAAAGGATATAAGAGACTGTTTAAGAGCTACGTGTAGGGAATGCGGTAGAATACTACTACCAGACAAACGGCTTGAAACTTACCGTGAAATGAGGGAGAGATACATCAAAGAAGGAAAAGATCCTGCTCTTGTTCTCAAGATGCTGCTCAACGAGTGTAAAAATGTGGAGAAATGCCCGAGATGTGGACGAGAGGTTGGTAAGATAGAGTTGGATAAACCAACAACGTTCAGAGAAAACGGTAAAAAACTTACTCCGTCTGAGGTGAGGGAATGGTTGGAGAAGATACCTGATGAGGATTTACCTCTCCTGGATATAGAGAGAAAGGCTGCTCGTCCAGAGTGGATGGTTTTAACTGTTTTACCTGTTCCACCAGTGACTGTGAGGCCATCTGTTACACTAGAGACGGGGGAAAGAAGCGAAGATGATCTAACTCACAAACTGGTTGATGTTATAAGGATAAACCAGCGGCTCCAAGAAAACAGGGATGCTGGTGCACCACAGCTAATCGTTGAGGACCTGTGGGAGCTACTACAGTACCATGTTACAACATATTTGGACAATCAAACATCTGGTATACCTCCCGCAAGACATAGATCAGGGCGGCCACTTAAAACATTGGCACAGAGGTTAAAGGGTAAAGAAGGTAGATTCAGAAGTAATTTATCAGGTAAAAGAGTGAATTTCTCGGCAAGAACCGTGATATCACCTGACCCATACCTAAGTATAAACGAGGTTGGCGTTCCAATAGAGATAGCTAGGGAGTTAACTGTGCCTGTAAGAGCAACGCCACATAACCTGGAATGGTGTAAGATGATGGTTAAACGTGGACCAGCTCCAACCACGGAGGATGGAAAATATCTCCCAGGTGTAAACTATATTATACGAGAAAGAGAAGGGATGAAACAACGTATAAAGGTGACCGAGAAAAACGCTGATGATGTATCTGAGAAACTTGAACCCGGTATGAAGATAGAGAGGCAGCTCATGGATGGCGACATAGTTTTGTTCAACCGTCAACCCTCTTTGCATAGAATGTCAATGATGGCACACAAGGTTAGGGTTGTACCATATAGAACCTTTAGATTCAACCTCAGTGTATGTCCACCATACAATGCTGATTTTGATGGAGATGAAATGAACCTTCATGTACTGCAAGGTGAAGAGGCACGGGCTGAAGCAGAGATTCTGCTTAAAGTACAGGAACATATTCTCTCACCAAGGTTTGGTGGACCAATAATAGGTGCCATACATGACCACATCACAGGATGCTTCCTCCTTACATTCAACAACAGGAAGGTCCCACTTGATAACGCCCTTCAGATACTCTCCGCTGTTGTTGAAAAAGAGAAGATGCCGAAGATTTACAAGGATGAAAACGGAAAAAGCTACATGTACGGCAGAGACATCTTCAGTGCGTTACTACCAAAGGATTTAACAATATCATTCCCTGCCAAGGTATGTTCTCATCCCCCATGTGATCCAAAGGATTGCCCGACAAAAACCTGCGTTATAATAGAAAAAGGTGTCATAAAACAGGGTGTCATAGATGAAAATGCTATAGGCGCATTCAAAGGTGCTTTAATATCAAGAATTATACAGGACTACGGCAACGATGGTGGAAGAAAATTCATAGATCAAGTTACACGACTTGGGATAGCAGCAATATCTGTGTTTGGATTCACCACAGGGATAGATGATGAGGATATACCGCTAGAGGCGAAACGTCAGATAGAGGAAACCCTTGAAAATGCGAAGGAAAAAATCAACCATCTAGTAGAAATCTACAGGAGAGGAGAACTCGAGCCTCTTCCAGGGAGAAATCTAGATGAGACGCTTGAGATGGAAATAATGAGGGTCACAGGTAAGGCCAGAGACACAGCTGGAGAGATAGCAGGTAAACACCTTGGGTTAAACAACAGCGCGGTTATAATGGCTAAATCCGGTGCAAGAGGAAGCATGCTTAACCTTTCTCAGATGGCTGGATGCGTAGGCCAGCAGGCTGTTAGAGGAGAACGTATCCATAGGGGTTACAGATATAGAACGCTGCCTCATTTCAAAAAGGGTTCTCTTGGTGCTGATGCAAAGGGCTTTGTATCCTCAAGTTACAAAAAGGGTTTAACCCCGACAGAGTACTTCTTTCACTCAATGGGTGGAAGAGAGGGTCTCGTCGATACTGCAGTAAGAACATCGAGAAGTGGTTACATGCAACGCAGGTTAATCAACGCGTTGGAAAACCTGAAGGTTGAAGATGATTTAACCGTTAGAGATACAGATAGTGAGATAATCCAGTTCATGTACGGAGAAGATGGTGTGGATCCAATGAGAAGCGCTGGTGGCTTAGCGGTAGACGTCAACAGGATAATCTCCGATATAGAAGGAGGGAGATGATGGTGGAAGCAACGAATGATAGTGTAGTTAAAAAGATGGAGAAGATTCTACAGAAAAAGAATGGTTTCCTCCCCTACTATATTCAGGAGCTTCTTGCACAAAAGATCGTTGAAAAAGGTTTGGAAAAAGATGTTGAGGATGTTGTTGACCGTGCTCTTGAACAATACAACAAAAACATGGTTGACCCAGCTGAAGCATGCGGTATAGTAGCGGCTCAATCAATAGGTGAACCTGGAACGCAGATGACGATGCGTACATTCCACTACGCTGGAGTAGCTGAGATAAACGTTACCCTTGGTTTACCAAGGTTAATAGAGATCGTTGATGCAAGGTCTACGCCCTCAACACCTGTGATGACGGTTTACCTTGAAGGGGCATACCGTGTTAACGCAGATCTCGCACAGAAGGCTGCAAATCAGATAGAGATAACAAGGCTGCAGGATATAGCGACCATAGATATAGATATAGAGAATCTGATGATTTATGTTATACTTGATGAAAAATCGATGCAGAGGAAGGATATAACAAAGGAGGATGTCATAGAGAAGATAAAGAAGATGCGTAAGGTAGGCGTTGAGGATGATAAAGAAAGATTAAAGGTTACATTAGAAGAGCCTGGCTACAAAAACCTCATGCTTACAGTGGAGTCGCTAAAAAAACTGAAGATAAAGGGTATCGATGGTATAGAGAGGGTTATAATACGTAAGGAACCAAATGAGGGGTATGTCATTTACACAGAAGGTAGCAACTTCGAGGATGTACTTAACATAGAAGGAGTTGATGCAAGCAGAACAAAAACAAACGACATACAATCCGTAGCTAATGTGCTTGGGATAGAGGCTGCGAGAAACATGATAATAAGTGAAGCACATGATACTCTTTCAGAGCAAGGTCTTCACGTAGATATACGCCATATAATGCTTGTCGCCGATATCATGACGGTAGATGGGACAGTACGTGCAATAGGAAGACATGGGATAAGTGGAGAGAAAAGCTCGGTTCTTTCAAGGGCAGCCTTTGAAATAACGGTTAATCATCTTCTACGGGCGAGTAAACGTGGTGAAGTGGATAAACTTCAGGGTGTAGCAGAAAACATCATAGTTGGACAGCCAGTTAGCATAGGAACTGGTGCGGTTAAACTCATTATGGGGACACAAAGGAGGAAAAAGTAGATGGTAGATGTTGGAAGAGTTCTTAAATCTGTGATGCGAGATGGAAAGGTGGCTGTAGGTATAAAAGAGGTTAGGAACGCCTTAAAGGAAGATAAAGCTAAAATGGTAGTTGCAGCTAGAAACTGCCCATATGCTGAGGAGATTCGAAAAGCTGTAAATGAAAAAGAGATAAAATACTACGAGTACCCTGGAACAGGTGTTGACCTTGGTTACACTTGTGGTAAACCTTTTTCGATATCGACCTTTGCAGTTATCGATGCAGGTGGCTCAGACATTCTAAAGCTAGCGGAAAAAGGGTAAAGGTTTAAAATGGGAGAGATAACACTTTCTAATGAAGAGATGCAACGTATCAGGATTGCAAGCAGCATCACAAAGATAGATATAATGGATTGTGTGGAAACCGATGACAAGATAGTTTTTGTGATACACCGTGGGTTTCTTGGCATGGCAATAGGTAAGGATGCAAAAAACTTGGAGAAACTTAGGACTCTTCTAAAGAAAAATGTTCGGTTCGTTGAGTTTGACCAAGATGAAAAACGTTTTATAATAAACCTGTTCAAACCATTTAAAATAAACAATGTGACTATAGAGAAGATGGGAAAAAAATCTGTGGCTAAAGTAGAGGTGCCGCAGAGAGATAAATCAAAGATAATCGGTAAAAATGGCAGGAATGTGCAGCTCATAAGGTTACTGGCTAAACGCCACTCCTCAATAGATGATGTACAAATACTTTAGAAAAAACATATTATTTAAATAAAGCTCCTTTAATTCCCAAAAACTAGGGAGGATAGACTGTGCGGATAAAAAAGCACCCTATTTTAGAGTTTGACAGAGAAAAAAAACTGAGGTTTTATATTAACGGCAAGGAGCTTTATGGCTATGAGGGAGAAACCATCTCGGCTGCACTCTTCGCCAACGGTGTAACAACGTTTTCTAGAAGTCTCAAATACAACCACCCCAGAGGTTTTTTCTGCGGGATAGGTAAATGCTCGTCCTGCCTGATGACGGTTAATGGTATACCAAACACACGAACCTGTATCACTCCTCTAAAAGATGGGGTTGAAGTCAAAACACAGGATGCCTACGCAGATTTACCGGAGACTAAACATAAAAGGCATAAAAAAAAGGTGATTAACACTGATTTGCTTGTAATTGGTGGTGGGCCAGCGGGTTTATCCGCAGCATTGGAGGCAGCTAAACATGGTGTAAATGTCTTACTTGTAGATGAAAACCCCATTCTCGGAGGGCAACTGATTAAACAGACACACAAGTTTTTTGGTTCAAGAGAAGAAAAGGCAGGGACACGGGGAGTAGAGATAGCCCAACAGTTAAGGAAAGAGGTTGAGAAACAGGAGAACATAAGGGTGTTTTTGAAATCAACCGTGTTTGGTTACTATGAGTGTGAACAAAACCATTGTTTTGGCATGGTAAAGAGACGAGAGGATTACACAGAGGAAATCTA
Source organism: Thermoplasmata archaeon (assembly GCA_021161865.1). Lineage (GTDB taxonomy): Archaea > Thermoplasmatota > E2 > DHVEG-1 > B18-G2 > B91-G9. The sequence continues at coordinate 7,385 of JAGGZU010000056.1, read as the reverse complement.
TGAGCTGCATTGCAAAAGCGTCATATTTGCCTGTGGCGCCATGGAAAACATGTTGGCTTTCCCAGGTAACGACCTACCCGGCGTCTATGGAGCTGGAGGCGTTCAAACCTTGATGAATGTCTATGGAGTGAAACCTGGGAGAAGAGTGCTCATGGTTGGATCCGGTAACGTAGGACTCATCGTCTCCTATCAGCTTCTACAGGCTGATGTGGATGTAGCATACATTGTAGAGGGTTTACCAAAAATAGGTGGATACCATGTGCATGCTGCAAAGGTGCGGCGATGCGGTGTACCAATATTAACATCACATACAATTGTTGAAGCCTATGGTAATGAGAGAGTGGAAGGAGCAAGAATAGCAAAGGTTGGGAAAAACTGGAGCATCATACCTGGAACGGAGATGGATGTCAAGTGTGACACCATATGCTTAGCGGTTGGGTTAACCCCCTCCATTAGACTACTCTCACAGACAGGAGCTGAGATACGGTTTATACGTGAGGCAGGTGGACATGTCGCCCTGCATAACAAAAACATGGAGACAACGGTGCCAGGGGTTTATGTTGCTGGAGATGGTTCAGGTATAGAGGAAGCATCAACGGCTATGCTTGAAGGAAAAATAGCTGGGTTTTCTGCTGCATATAAAATAAAAAACAAGGCCTTTGATTCAAAACCTCTAAAATTATACCATGAAGAGCTGGAGAGACTCAGGGATGGACCCTTTGGAGTGAAAGGAAGAAAAGCGAAGGAGAAAATAGCTGTTCAGTGGAGTGATAAAAGATGAAGGAATACGAAAAAACCGGAGTGTTATCTATAGAGGACCTGAGGCTTCCCTCTGAAGAGCAGCTGAAAAAAGGTGTTGCAGTTATAGAATGCGTCCAAAACATCCCCTGCAACCCCTGTGTTGATGCATGTCCCGTGAAGGCTATCTCCATGAGAAACATAAACGATATTCCTGTGATTGACTACGACAAATGCACAGGTTGTGGAAACTGCGTAGCCGTATGCCCTGGGTTAGCGATATTCCTTGTAAAAACAAAGGATGACACAGTCTTTATTTCAATACCATATGAGTTTCTACCAATCCCCAATGTGGGAGACAGGGTTGAGATGTTGGATAGAAGGGGAGAGAAAAAAGGAAAAGCCGAGGTTGTAAGAGTAAGAAGGGCAGGAAAAACCACTATTGTCACAATAAAAACAGAGAAAAGATTTGCTATGGTAGTGAGAAATATAAGGGTGAAGGATGCATGAAAAAAACCATTATATGCAGATGTGAGGATGTAACTGAGGAAGATGTCTTACAAGCCATAGATGAGGGGTTTGAAGATATTGAGGAACTGAGGAAAAGGCTGAGACTGGGAATGGGACCCTGTCAGGGTAGAACATGCATCCCCCTTGTTATAAGGATACTGGCAAAAAAAACTGGGAAGAATGTTGAGGATATTCCTCTACCAACATCCCGACCTCCGATTGTACCTGTTACATTAGAGGCGTTGGCAAGTGATGAAGATGAAGAATAAAGCAGATGTGGTTATAGTAGGTGGAGGAGTAAACGGGTGCTCACTCGCCTACCAACTTGCAAAAAAAGGTTTAGATGTTGTTTTACTGGAAAAAAAATATATCTGCTCAGGAGCAACAGGTAGGTGCGGAGCAGGAATAAGACAGCAATGGAGCACAAAGGAAAACACCATGCTTGCAATGGAAAGCGTAAAAATATTTGAAAAACTCAGCAGAGAACTTGGTTTTGACATAGGGTTGAGGCAGGGTGGCTACCTCATAGTAGTCCATGATAAAAAGGAGATGCGGCAGGCAGAAAAAAATGTTGAAATGCAAAAAACGCTTGGTTTAGATGTCTCAATAATTGATAGCGATGAAATAAAGGAGATAGTACCAATACTTGATGTCAAGGGCATGCATGCTATAGCTGCAACATTCTGCCCAACAGATGGACACGCTGATCCATTCAAAACAACATTCGCCTACGCGATGGCTGCAAAAAAGGAGGGAGCCACAATATTAACCCATACACCAGTCATCAGGGTTTTAAAAGAAAAAAACGCAGTTAAAGGAGTGAAAACAAATAAAGGTGAGATAAAAGCACCTGTGGTTGTAAATGCTGCTGGTGTATGGTCAAAGAAGGTAGCAGAAACCGCTGGTATAAATCTTCCAAATCAACCCTACAGAAAAGAGATCATGGTAACGGAGAGAATAAAACCCATGTTTGAAGCCATGGTCATATCATTTAAAGATGGAATCTACTTTAGCCAGCAGGATGAGGGGCAGATACTTGGAGGTATACCAAACCCTCATGAGAGAAAAGGTTATCTCACCGATCCAACCTTCTCATTCATACAGCATATGTCAAAAACCCTGCTGAGGTATGCACCACCACTGGGTTACCTAAGAGTGATAAGACACTGGACAGGATTCTACGATGTCTCACCGGATGCAAGACCCATAATAGGTGAAGACGACAAAGTAAAAGGTTTCATTCACTGCCATGGTTTCAGCGGACATGGATTCATGCTTTCGCCGATGGTAACAAAGCTTTTAACCGAATATATAGCAGATGGAAAAACCTCTCCCTTCCTAGAGTGGCTAAGCCTTGAACGGTTCAAAGGAAAAACCATACAGAAGGAGGTCTCTGTGGTGGGGTAACCGTAATAAACCTTTCATCATTTACCTCATCTTAAATGGATTATAAATCAATCGGTTTCAAAGCCGGTCTTGAGATACATCAGCAGCTTGACACAAAAAAACTGTTCTGCAACTGCCCCTCCAAGATGACCGATTCCAAGGATTACTCTTTTCATAGATACCTTAGACCAACACAGAGTGAACTGGGCGAAGTCGACCAGGCTGCACTTGCTGAATCAAAAAAACACCGTCATTTCCTTTACACAGCATCAAAAAACTCAACATGCCTTGTTGAAGCAGATGAGGAACCACCTCATGCCCTAAACAATGAGGCGTTGGATGTTGTACTAACCGTGGCTTCGATGGTCAACGCGAAACCTGTTGATGAAATACATGTTATGAGAAAGATTGTGATAGATGGATCAAACACCTCAGGTTTCCAGAGAACAGCGCTTGTAGCCTTAGACGGAAAAATAAAGGATGTGGGGATAGAAACTATAGCTCTAGAGGAGGACGCGGCACGAAAACTGGAGGAAAAAGATAGAGTGGTCAACTATGGACTGGATAGACTTGGTATACCTCTCATAGAAATCGCAACCGCCGCTGACATAAAAACACCAAGACATGCACGTGAAACTGCGGAAAACATAGGATTGCTTCTTCAAGCAACAGGAAAATGTAAACGTGGTTTAGGTACAATACGGCAGGATCTAAACATCTCCATAGCAGAGGGAAACAGGGTTGAGATCAAAGGCATACAATCATTGAGTGCCATAGAGAAGGTTGCTGAAAAAGAAACCCTCAGACAACTGGACCTAATTGAAATAAAGAAAACACTGAAAGAAAGAAAAGTAAAGGAGAAGGACATAGAAGAAGCACCTGTAATCGACTTCACTAGTGAAATGAAAAACTGCAAATCCCGTATAGTAAAAAACACGCTTACAAACAAGGGTAAAGTCTTTGTACTGAAACTACCTGGGTTTGCTGGACTGCTGAAAAGAGAAAACTCTAGGTTGGGAAAAGAGTTTGCGGTCTACGCAAAGGTTGCATCCGGCATAGGTGGGATAATACACAGCGACGAGCTCCCAGGATATGGCATAGATGAAAAAGAGGTTGGCCTGATAAAAGAAAACATTGAATGCAATAAAAATGATGGTTTTGCCATATTCTTAGAGAAAGAAAACGTTGTAAAAGAAGCGATAAGGGCTGTTAAAGATAGAGCAGTACTTGCTCTTCAGGGTGTAGCTAAAGAGGTGAGACGTGCTCTACCAGATTACACCACGGAGTACATGAGACCTTTACCTGGGGCGGCAAGAATGTACCCGGAAACAGATGTGCCACCTGTAGAGGTAACTAAAAAAAGGCTTGAAAAAATAGGAAAGAATCTACCGGAACTACCTGAAGAAAAAGAAAAAAGACTGAGTGAAACCTATGGTTTAAACAGAGATCAAACAAAGCAGCTTATACATAGCGGCTATGAAAAAGAGTTTGAACAACTTGCAAAAACGTTCCCCAAACAGGTAAACACCATACTCAGAACCCTATTAAACACCCTTCCTGAGCTTGAAAACGAGGGTGTGAATACTGAGGGGATAAACAATGCTCTGCTTGAGGAGGTTTTCTTCTCACTGAACAAGGGTTTATTCGCCAAAGAGGCGGTTCCAGAAATCATCAAATACCTTGCACAAAACAAGGGTAAACATGTGAATGATGCAATCCAGGAGCAGGGTTTAAAAACCATGGGTGAAAAAGAAATCCGTGAAGTGATACGAAATATTATAAATGAACGAATCGATTTTGTGAAGAAAAAAGGAATAGGAGCGGTTCAGCCGTTGATGGGCGTCGTCATGCGTGAGCTAAGAGGAAAAGCCGATGGAAGACTGATAAGCAGCATACTCAAAGAGGAGATAGAAAAAACATTATGAACCTATTTAGGGTGAAACTCAAACCACTCCACCCTCTTATCTTTTATCAACCTTTTTATCCTCTGCTGCAAAGAGGTTAACCTCGACTTGTTTGTTTTGAACTCAACAAAAACTATCCTGTCATCCTCAAACTGTATTCCATCAACAGGTGAACCAATGAAACGGAAGTTTTGAGGAGAAAAAGGATAGGACTCCATGAATGGGGCGAACTGCTCCGTTATCCTCCCATAAACCGTTGACAAAGACTGCTTCTGCTGCCTCAATGTCTCAAAACGTTTCCTAAGTGGTGAAACAATGCCTCTGTAAACAAGGATCAAACCAGCTATGATACCAAACACCACACCGAATAGAAACACCCAGAGAACCATTAACGGGTCCATGTGAACCTCTTCTTAAAAAGGAATTTAAGATTTCTCCACCCGTCTGTGAAACTCTGCAGTTTCGCCTCACCCGCTCTACTGTAAAGCATAGATGGAATCTCCTCACATCTAAGGTTTTTAGCCTTAAACATCTCAATTTTGATCTCCTCAGAAAAAGGCATACCATCATCAAATCTCTCAAGAGGTTGCACACTATCCAAAGCCTTTTTTTTGAAAATCCACATGCCCGACTGAGAATCCCTAATCTTTATCCAAAAAAGCACTCTTAAAGTGGTTGAAAGAACCAAGTTCCCAAATCTGTGCTTCAACGACATCGACCCTTTCTTCAAATTAGCAAACCTATCTGTTGTGATGAAATCAAGATCATGATCAATGAGATACTGAATGTACTCGTGAACCTTGTCAAAAGGGTATGTAGCATCCGCGTCACCAGTAACAATAACGTCTCCGGTTGCATGAGCGAAACCTGTCTTGTATGCCCTACCGTAACCCTTCCGCGGTTCAATTATCACCTTTGCACCCTTTTTCTCCGCAACCTCTCTTGTTTTATCCTTTGAGTTTCCATCAACAATCAGTATCTCCAGCTCCCAACCCTTTTTTTTGAAAAAACCTTTGTTTATAGAATCGATGGTTTTACCTACTCCTTTTTCCTCATTCAACGTTGGAAGTACCACACTAATCTTCATAGTCTACGCATCAGTGAAACAAAAGAGACATTAAAAAGGTTTAGAAAAAAAGAAAAAAGTTTAGAGAGGAAAAACCTCTCCTTAATGTCGTCTTCTCAGCAGTATGAACGCTACACCTATCGCTGCTATGAGTGTTACCAGCTCGAAACCTGGTACACTTGCTGGTTCAACGCTTATTGAAGCTGTGGCATCCTTGTAACCCTCTTTGGATGCGGTTATATCATATGGTGTCGCCTTGTTCACATTGGATGGTGCCGTGAATTTCACTCCATCTGGCCCAGTTATCGTCTTTGTTTCACCGTTGAAGGTTACATCAACACCATACACTACGCCTGCATCTGAGGTAACCTTCACAGTGAAGGTTGAACTTGCTGAGACTTTTGCTGGTGCATCAATGTAAAGCTGGAAGATGTTAGCAACCATTATCGTCTCCTCATCGCTTCTATAACCAGGTTTTGTCGCTGTAAGCTTGTAGGTAGCATACGGTAATGTTCCTGAGACCGTTCCAGTGAACTTAACCTGACCGTTCGCATCTGTTGTCTTGGTCTCACCAGTACCTGAGAACTTAACCTGTGCACCCTCCACTGGGTTACCGTTTTCATCTTTCACAGTTACAGTGAACTCCTCATCCTCCTCTGCCTGCGCTGGCGCGGTTATGTCAAGGGAATGAGCCGTTATCGCTATCTTTGTTCCAGTTGTACGGTTTTCAACAAGGATATCTATGTCACCCGTCACAGTTGGTACGAAGGAGAATGTTGCCACACCGTTGGATCCAGTGGTAGCATTAAGCGCTATGTTACCTGGACCCTCTATGCTGACAAATACGCCCTCCAATGGTTCTCCACGGCCAGATATTAATATGTCAACGGTTGCTGGCTCATTCAAAGCAACCATATCAGGCGTTGGAGTGGCATCAGCAACCTTAACAGGCACAGTGCCTGAGGCAGTAGCGAAATCGCTGCTTGATTCCTCTGGCTTGTATGAGAAGGTGATGTACATTACACCCTTATTCGCTGGTAACGCATTGGCTGTGATGTTGTTCATTGTGAACACACCATTCACAACATCAACATCTATGTAGGCTGTCGGGTCTGCGCTATAATTAAGCCAGGTCTGGTTGTAAGTACCAGCATCGCTCATGTTAAATATTCTCAATGTACCGTTTCCAACAGGGTTGCCCTGCCATGTTACCGTAAAGGTTGCACTAATGTTGTCATCCACATTCCAGATGAACTCGCTCTTGTCACAGGACACATCAACAGGTACTACAGTAAACGTAGCGTTGAAACCCTCACTGTTATGGGTATCGTTGTATGCGTAAACTGTGTAAGTCCCAGCCTCTGTAAAGTACTCCCCGTTAAGCTCTATAGTAGCATCACCGTCAAGTTGTGCAGTAGTTAAACTACCAACTGATGCTGTAACATCATCACCGGTTTCATTGTAAATCCTCACATGTAGCCCGGAGTCATCTGGTGTACCAGTCTTGTTTCCAGCGGAGTTCACAGTGCTCACGTTTATCCAGAAGTCTGTGGCTTGACCAGCCATGAAAGTATCCTTAGACATCTCCACCATGAGGTCGCTCTTCGGTTTCATCTTCGCATAAGCATAACCATAGCCGACACCCCATAGATCCACATATGCTGCGATATACCTTGGCGCTTTTGGATCAGAGCCCCAGCCAGTTACCTGTGACTGGTTGTCGGTTTGCTGAGATACATTGAAAAAGAATGTATATTCTCCGCTGGTTGTTCCTCCACCAT
>JAGGZU010000076.1 GCA_021161865.1 Thermoplasmata archaeon | reverse complement strand
GGGATGCACAATATATCTTATTTATCCACAACTAACTTCGCAGTACCGTATGAGCGTGTTTATGAGGACCATGGTGTGTACATTGCTTGATTATGCTTTCAGTGGATGTACCTATAAAGCCGACATTAGTGGATGAACGCTCTGATTTTTAGGAGTTTGGACTTTTTCACAGCCAATATTAATATTTACCATAAATTATAAAAATATTGCACAACCTATTAATATAATGAAAAACTTATATCTAAGTGGTTCACATGACCTCTAAACCCGAGGATATCTATAAGCTGCATCGTGTACTCGATGATGCACACTATGAAGAGGTTGAAATCAGCGACAAATACATTGAGAGTGTTTACGAAAGACTGTATGGTAGAAAAGGAGAGGAATCAAACAATCAATCCTTCACAACAACTGTAGCTGTTGAAGAGACACATGATGAGAGGTTAAAACCCTCTGTTGAAATACACGGCGGAGAAACATCTAAGAAGGAACACAAAAAACAGACTAAAGAGCAAGTTAAAGAGGAGGTTATAGCTGAGGTAACCTTTGAAGAAGATGAAGAACTCTTTGAGGTTGAAAAATTTCTCCAGATGAAATAGCAGCATTGAAAACAAAGCATGTCGAGGAGATGAAAACTGTAGCTGAGGTGGAGACACCTTCTGAAGTTGGCGAGAAGTTAAAGGAGGTTAAACCCGAAGCTGTGAAGGAACGCTTCATTGACCTTCTCGCTGAAGTTAAAGGTGTTGGAAAGAAAAAAGCTGAGATACTGTACAACCAAGGGTTCACCTCACCCAAGAAAATCTTGGAAGCAAAACCTGAGGAGTTAACAAAGGTTAAAGGGATAAGTCGAAGGCTTGCAGAGAGGTTAAAGAAGGAAGCCATGGAGATACCTCCCAAGATGGCTGCTGAGTTTGATCAGATGTACGTGTTCGATGAAGAAACATCCCATGAAAAAGCTGAGGTGGAAAAACAGATAGCCGAGAAAACTGTGGAGTTTAAGGAGGAGATACCTGAGTGGGTTACACTTGACAAAGCTCCTGTTGATGAAGAACTCCCCGAGTGGAAGGCTATGGAAGAAGAGGGATACAGGTATGAGGACTACGTGCTTTACAAGGTCGAGAAGAGTACGTTGAAGGGTAAGAAGAAAACATCCTATGTTTTCAGTAAAAAACCTGTTAAGGATGGCGTACCTTCTAAGCTTCCTTCTGGTTACGTTGTTAAGGTGAAGAGAAACGGGATTCCTGTGCTGGAGAAAATCAAGTAAAAATCAATACTAAGGCTTATAAAGTGGTTCTTTTAATCCCTTATCTAAGGTGTGAACTAGATGTGGAATGGTCCATTGGTTAAGATAGATGATTACCGGTATGAAATACCTCAGAGCTATAGAGGTAAAAACGGTAGTCTTTCGATGCGTACTGCGGGTAGGGTTTATGTTAGTGAGCACATGCTCTCACAGGTACGTAAGGACGATGCTTTGGAACAGGTTGCGAATGTTGCTACACTCCCTGGCATCGTTGGTAAATCAATGGCTATGCCAGATATACACTGGGGGTATGGTTTCCCCATCGGTGGTGTGGCTGCAACCGATGCAGATGAGGGTGTTGTATCACCAGGTGGTGTTGGTTTCGACATCAACTGTGGTGTGCGTCTTGTAAGAACCAGTTTAAACATAAACGATGTTGATGGTGATAAGATTAAGCAGCTGGTTGACCAGCTTTTTCAGAATGTTCCCTCTGGTTTGGGCTCTAAAGGCAAGGTTAGGGTTTCTATCAAGGAGATCAACGAGGTGCTTGAGGGTGGTGCACGTTGGGCTGTTGAAAACGGTTATGGTTGGGAGGAGGATTTAGAGGTGCTTGAGGAGAACGGTTGTCTTGAACACGCTGATAGCAGTGTTGTTTCTGATAGAGCGAAGCAACGTGGACTGTCTCAGATAGGCTCTCTTGGTGCTGGTAACCATTTTCTGGAGATTCAAAAGGTTGCTGAGGTTTATGATGAGGAGGCTGCGAAAGCCTTTGGTTTGAAAAGAGATCAGATTGTTGTCATGATTCATACCGGCTCAAGGGGGTGCGGACATCAAATCTGTACTGACCACCTTAAGGTGCTTGAGCAGGCGGTTAGAAAGTATAATATTAAACTACCTGATCGTCAACTTGCGTGTGCCCCAGTTAAATCCAGGGAGGCTATCAATTATTTTAATGCGATGGCTGCTGCTGCCAATTTTGCTTGGTGTAACAGACAGATGATTGTCCATTGGGTTAGGGAGAGTTTCCATCAGGTGCTTGGTACACCTGCAGAGGACCTTGGGATGCACATTGTCTATGATGTTTGCCACAACATAGCTAAGCTGGAGGAACATGTTATAGATGGAAAGAAAAGAAAAGTTTATGTTCATAGGAAGGGTGCGACAAGGGCTTTTGGACCTGGTCGAAGTGAGATTCCTCAAAAGTATAGGCAGGTAGGTCAGCCTGTGCTTATACCTGGTGATATGGGCACGGCGAGTTATGTTTTGAAGGGAACCGATCAGGCGATGAAGGAAACCTTTGGTTCAACCTGCCATGGAGCAGGCAGGTTGATGTCAAGACATGAGGCTGTTAGGAAATGGCGAGGTGAAACTGTTTTTACTATGCTTAAGCAACGTGGCATCTACGCACATCCAGCAAGTTGGAAGGTTATGGCTGAGGAGAGCCCTAACGCTTATAAGAACGTGGATGATGTTGTAACGGTTACGCATAACGCTGGTATCTCTCTGAAGGTGGCAAAGCTTCTCCCTCTAGGTGTGGTTAAAGGATGATTAATTTTATAATGGGCATAGGTATTTAGTTATTGAAAGGATGGCGATGCAATGGACGATGTTGAGTTAATAGAGTTTGAAAAGGTGGATTTGAAGGGTGGAACCGTTATAGCTGGTTTCCCATCAATTGGGTTGGTTAGTACTGTCGCGGCAAACTACTTAATTGATGCATTGGGCTTGAAGCAGGTAGGTGCTCTTCATTCCAGGTATTTCCCAACGCTTTCTGTGGTGCATAGTGCAGAGCCTCTCTCCCCAGTTAGAATATACGCCGGTATTCCTGATAGGGGACAGAAGGTAGCGATTTTTGTTTCAGAGTTTAGACCTAAACCAAACCTTATAACACCTATAGCAGAGGTTATCATGAAATGGGTGAAGGAAAAGGGATGTAAATTTCTGATATCACCAGAGGGCATGGTTGTTGAGGGAAAGGAGGATGAAGGCATGAAAAAGGATATCGCATATGCCATTGGTTCTACTGAAGAAGCAAGAAATCTTCTTGTTCAGATGGAGATACCTCAGTTTAAAAACGGTATAATAGCGGGGGTATCCGGTGTTCTACTAAACAAGGGAAAACATGAG
>JAGGZU010000047.1 GCA_021161865.1 Thermoplasmata archaeon | reverse complement strand
CAAAACAGTTAGTCTTTTATAAAACTCTCACTAAAAATAGTGAATTGAGAATAAAAATAACTCCTGTCTCCTAAATAACCCCTGACAGATAATCAACCTGCTCAACTAAAACCTGATTTTCACACTTATCCTACACTTAAACCACCTAAACGATTTTTTATAAACTGCAAAAACTGAAAAAAAAGAGGAAAACCCAGACTTCGACCATCACCCCTCACTCCACTATCACCCCTTTTTTCCTCCAGTATTTCTCCCCCAGCATCTCATAAATCAACTCAGGTAACGCCATCCGAATCAAAGCATACTCCACCATATCAGTCTCCCACTCAGGAGTACCCGTACTACAATCAACCCAAACATGAGCACCAACAGAGAAATTACCATACTTCGACAAAACTCTTGCTTCCATCGTATTTAAAATAGCAAAATGAGTTTTCTGATGAAAACCAACAGGCTCTAACATACAATCATAACGCTTCATAAACCAATTAGCACACTGCTGACAATAACCTCCAATAATCCTCTCATAGTCAGGTAACTGCTCCCTAGACAACCAAATCTCAGGAAGCCAAACAACTAACTTATCTTCCTTCTTACCCCTAATACGCTTAAAAGTCACATTTCCCAAATCCTTAAATGGATAAACCAAAGAATGCTGAGTCACCCCATTATTCAAATCACTCTCAGAATCCCATTTAACGGGCATTCTAGGTGGAACAACAACTCTAAAGGCATAGCTAATATTGTGTACTCTACAACGCTCAAAAAAGCTATTTTCACGTCCCCTACGTGAAGCATCTTTCAGGATATACGGTTTGTCTGTTGCTGTGTATATTTTTGGGTTTCCAGCAGGGTTTACAGCTTTTATGTAACCTCCTTTGACCAACTCTTTAGTTATTGCGTTTATTCTCTGCCGAGATACTCCTAAAAGTGTTGCTATCCTAGATTGTGCATAGCCTTCAATCAGATACTCATATACTCTCGCTTTATTAACTAATTTTGACAAAAATATCACCTTCTGTAAACACTTTTGTAAACAAGAGAAAAATTATACACAGATAAAAAATAAAAAAAGGGTTTAGTGAGTAATATAGACGCATTAACAAACGGTCTTTTGAGTTGTTTGTTAAGACAAACAACAGGAGAAAAGAAACTTTAACCCCGCCGGGTCCGTACACATCATCTCCCTTAAATCTTCATTAACAATAGTTAATTTTTAATATAAACATCTCTTTTTATAAAAAGAGGTGAAAAAATGATAAAAGGTAGGATACTCACTCTTCTAACCCTGACGTTAATAATAACCTCAGCTCTACCACTACTTAATGGTTTAGCAGAAAAAACCGTTGAAACAGAAACATCTTCGCAGTTCACACACACCGTCTTTGCAGAAGAATGCACAGCAACATGGTGCCCAAACTGTCCAAACGCAGCAGAAGCGCTCTACAACATCTACGAAAGCGGAGACTACCCATTCTACTACGTCGCCTTAGTTGACGACATGAACCCCATAGCTAAAGCTCGTAACAAAAACTATGTCATCAACCTCTACAAAATCTACGCACTACCAACAGTATACTTTGACGGAGGAGACACAAACATAGTAGGATCCAAGCCAACTGTGCAAGAAACAGAGGCAGAGTATCGTAACCTCATTCAGCAAGAAGGACAAAGAACCCCCTGGCAACCCATAACAATGTCATCCACAGCCACCTGGGATGGAAATGCCAAAATCACCGTAACTGTTAACGTGACCAACGAAGGCTCCCGAGCATACCTTGGAAGACTCCGCTCGTATATAACGGAAATAGAATCAAGATGGCTTGACAAAAACGGCAACCCATACCACTTTGGTTTCCTAGATTTTGCAATCAACAAACCCATTCTAATATCACCTCACAAAACAAAAACATACACTACTACATGGGATGGAACCAAAAACCATAAAGGTCAAACATTCCCTGACATCACCGCGGACAACATAATGGTGATCACCACACTCTCCCACTGGATACCACACTACCGCACAGGCTACCAAGGAGGCATATATAAACAAAGATACTTCGCCTTCTACGTTGACCAAACAACAGCCTCAACACCAATCCTTTAAACAAACGTTTTTTCTAATAAAATACTTAAACACGTTTGAATTACCTGCGGATATGAAAAAGGCGTTTGTAACAGGTGGAGCGGGATTCATAGGAAGTCACTTAGTTGACGCACTTGCAAACAAAGGTTATTGGATTACGGTTTATGATGACTTCAGCTCTGGAAAAAAAGAGTTTCTATCCAACCACATTGGAAAAGAATACTTTACTCTTGTCAAAGCAGACCTTGTTGACACTAAAAAATTAGAAAAGGCAGTAGAAGGACATGACATGGTTTTTCATCTTGCTGCAAACCCTGATGTGAGAGCTGGTGCACAGAAACCAGATATCGCCAAAAAAGACATCCTAGCTACCTACAACCTTCTTGATGCAATGAGAAAAAAAGATGTAAAAAAACTGGTTTTCTCGTCAAGCAGCACAGTCTACGGGGAAACACCACCAAAGCCTTTACCAGAGAACTACGGTCCTCTCTTACCAATCTCCGTTTATGGTGCAGCAAAGCTCGCATCTGAAGGACTTATAAGCTCCTTCTGTCACACCTTCGACATGCAATCTTGGATATTCAGGTTTGCAAACGTTGTTGGAGAAAGAGGGACACATGGAGTCATAGTCGATTTTATCAGAAAACTAAGGAAAAACCCGAGGGAGCTGGAGATTCTTGGAGATGGTAAACAAAAAAAGAACTACCTTTATGTCAGGGATTGTGTTGATGGTATGTTCTTCGGTTTCGACCATGCTAAAGACCAGATAAACCTATTCAACCTTGGAAGCAGTGGCGCAACACAGGTAACTAGAATAGCGGAGATGGTTGTAGAAGAAATGGGACTTAAAGATGTTAAATTCAGGTATACTGGTGGAAAACGTGGTTGGAAGGGGGATGTACCAAAATTCCAGTTTGATGTAAGCAAAATCAACAAACTCGGGTGGAAAGCCAAAAACAACTCGGATGAAGCAGTAAGGAAGGCGATAAGGGATTTATTGCAGAATAAACTATAAGTATTATAATAGTTATAATTGTTATAATGGTGGTTGTTTATGACAAACACAACGATTTCAATAACCAAAGAAACAAAAGATGCTTTACTAAAAATAGGAAACAAAGGGGAAACCTACGATAGCATAATAAGGCGATTGATAAAAAAATTTATTTGGAAAAAAATGGATGAAAAGTGGAATGAGATACTGAAAAATGATGAGTTTATTCCTCTTGATGAGCTGTGAAAATGCCGTATACTGTTTTGGTATCAAAAACATTTCAAAAAAAGTTTCAAAAACTTCCATCTTCTCTAAAAAATAAGATAAAAGGTACCCTAAAAGAACTGCAAAAAGATCCTCACACATCACGTCCAAAATGTGACATAAAGATATTAAGAGATACGCATCCTCAAAAACATCGCTTAAGAATAGGTAGTTACAGAATCATCTACTTTATAAACAAAGATAAAGTGAAAATCATCGACCTGATAAAAAGAGAGATAGGGTATAGCAAAATAGAATAAAAGCCCAACTTTTATATCAAAACATCATATGTCGCTAATATGATGAATATTTCAATAATAGGTACAGGATATGTCGGGCTTGTAACAGGCGTATGTTTTGCTAAGCTTGGGAATAATATCATATGTGTTGATGTTGATAAGAAAAAAATAGAGATGATAAACAAAGGAGTGCCACCGATATATGAGGAGGGTTTGGAGCAACTCCTTGTTGAAAACAAAAACAGGATACACGCAACCAAGGACTACGAGCATGCTATCCAAAACACCGATGTAACCTTTATATGCGTTGGAACACCCTCAAAAGAGGATGGAAGCATAGATCTAAAGTTTGTGAAAAAAGCAGCAGAAGAGATAGGGAAACAACTCAAGAACAAAGACAAATGGCATCTCGTGGTTATGAAAAGCACTGTTTTACCAGGTACAACAAGAGACATAGTGTTACCATTACTAGAGCAGTATTCTGGAAAAAAGGCTGGAAAAGATTTCGGGTTAACCATGAACCCAGAGTTTCTAAGAGAAGGAGTAGCTGTCAAAGATTTTCTTGAACCAGATAGGATAGTAATTGGGTACTATGATGATAAAAGCAGGAAAGTCCTCAAAGAACTTTATAAGGATTTTTCTTGCCCAATCCTTGAAACATCTCTGTCTGCGGCGGAGATGATAAAATATGCGAGCAACGCATTCTTAGCCACCAAAATATCTTTTATAAACGAGATTGGAAACATGTGCAAAAAACTTGATATCGACACCTATGAGGTTGCAGAAGGAATGGGGTTAGACAAAAGAATAGGTAGAGCATTCCTTGACTCAGGTATAGGCTGGGGTGGCAGCTGTTTCCCAAAGGATCTAGACGCGCTTATATCATGGGCAAAAAGAATTGGGGAAGAAAGCAACATCATAAGCAGCGTTGTCGAAGTCAACAAAAAACAACCACTAAAAATGATAGAGCTACTAAAAAAACATGTTCCCAAACTCAAAGGAAAATCAGTTGGCGTACTTGGATTGGCTTTCAAACCAAACACAGACGATATAAGAGAGAGTAGAGCTATCCCAGTAGTAAAACAACTCCTGAAAGAAAAAGCAGTTGTCAAAGCGTTTGATCCAAAAGCAATGGAGAACTTCAAAAAAATGTTTCCACAGATAAAATACTGTTCATCAGCTGAGGAAACACTGGATAGCGATGCAGTGTTGATTTTAACAAAATGGGAGGAATTCAAAAAACTTGATTACACTGAAAAGATAGTTATAGACGGCAGAAGATTACTAGAAGCAAAAAATACCGCAAAAATCTATGAAGGAGTGTGCTGGTGAATGAAGGTTAAAAAAGCAGTAAT
>JAGGZU010000098.1 GCA_021161865.1 Thermoplasmata archaeon | reverse complement strand
TAGATACACCATCAGACTGCTGCCTCCGAGACCCAACCGATTTCAAACCAAACTACACCAAATTAGAGGACAACAACATCTACTGGATGATAAACAAAACCTTGAAACCCGGAGAAAAAATCTACCTGGAGTTCAGTGCATTTGTTTACTGTAACGTAACCAACATAGTAGAAGCTTACGCAAACTCCTCTTATGGTAACGTCAACGACAGCGATGAACTACCCATAAGTAGAGAGGTTTCAAGGTTATCCTATGCTCCATTATCACACGATTTCGGTTTCATGACACCCGGGGAAACAGCAAACACAACCTTTGAAATTTGGAACTCAGGGAATGGAACACTACGATACACAATATCTGAAAACTGCCCATGGGTGAATGTTACACCAACCATTGGAGAGTCAACCGGTGAACACGACAACATAACCATCTCTATCAACACCACAAACCTACAGGTTAACACCACCCATGTATGTAACCTCACAGTATCATCCAACGGTGGTTCAGGAGTGTTCACAATAACCGTTACAGTAGTCTCAGGTCCACACCTCTCATACACACCAACGTCACATGACTTTGGTCAACTCTACGAAAGCGAAGGAGCTTACACAACCTTTGAAATCTGGAACTCAGGGAACGGTTTACTCAGCTACTCCTTTTCAGAAAACTGTTCATGGGTAGATATAGCACCATTGAGTGGAACATCCACGGGTGAACATGATATGGTTACAGTTGCTTTAAACACAACAGGTTTAACACCAGGCAACCACACCTGCAACATAACCATCGCCTCCAATGGTGGAAACGGTTTGTTCACAGTTCACGTAACCGTTGTAGCACGACCAGAGGCTCCAAACATAACTCTGCTCAGACCAAAGGAAAACATGCTTTACATCAACAACAAAGAGATAACAACCTTCTCCACAACACTCATACTGGGGCCAATAACCCTCCAAGCAAACGCAATCGATACTGATGGATACTTAGAAAAAGTAGAGTTTTACATAGACAACACACTGGAGTTCAACGACACAATGAGACCATACACGTGGGTTTGGAATGAAAAAGTTGTTGGTAGACACACCATCACAGTTAAAGCATACGACAACGATGGTTTTACATCGCAAAAAAGTTTAACAGTAACAATACTCAACCTAGGTTTTGGTTCTGTAAACAAGTATGGTGTCCTTCAGGGTAAGGTGACTGAGGAGGGAAGAATCCTGGACATAGGTTTACCGAACGTGAACGTTACCGTAAGCAACGGAAACCACACAAAGACAGGAAACACACCCTTTGTTAACAAAGGCGTGTACTCGTTAACCCTCCAAGAAGGAGTCTACGACGTAACCTTTGAGGCTAAAGACTACCACACTTATGTTGCGAAAAACGTTGAAGTAGTGCAGGGAGCTACAACAACATTGAACGTACAGCTTAAATACATCTGCGAAGGATGCGACTAAAAACATCATTCAATCAGGGAATAATGTCAAACCTGTAATCCTCTATACTTTTTTCACCAACCAAAACCTCAACCTCAAATGGAGTAAGCAACGGTACATCAAACCTTGAAGCATCATCAAAAGCTATCCTTGGGCATGCTGTAGAGACCAGACACTGAACATCCGAAAAACCTTTTAAAACAGAAGGTTCAACAGAATCTGCTACCAAACGATAAACCCTTTTACCGTGTTTCCTGAGTTTCTCCTCCACCTCCAACGCTTTCCGCAGTCTCATCTGCCCTGGTTTAACACTCACTATAACACCAAAAACCTCAGCGTCCTCAGCTAGCGTAATAAAACCGTACCTTCTCCTAACCAACCTGTTCTTCTCCACTTGAAACTCGTCCTTGAGAACCTCCAATGTGAAGGGGTTAACAGCAACAACCGGTTTATCCGTCGCAAAAGCTACAGCCAACGGATGAAATCTACCGGTTCCAACAAAAAGAAAACAATCCACCATGTCAGATACGGAGTTAGCGGTTATAACATTACAGCCCAAAACCTGACCATCCTCAGCGATCCTACCATCACCCTTGCCAACCATTGGTTCAAAACCATTCTCCCTTAACTCTCTCGTCATAACTGGAAGTTTATGGATGTGCTGCGCGGTTGTAACCAAACCAACTCTTTTACCATCCAAACTTTTAACAGCTTTTTTAACAGCCTCCTCCTCCCTACCATCAGAGGAAACATTAACAAACAAAACAGGTAACGGAAACCTCAGGTTAGGAATAGGTAGATGACCAAGTTGCACCACTAAATCAACACCCAATGTTTTAGCTGCCCACAAAGGCACATCACACGCGCCATAACATGGGTCCAGGCTTACCGTAACTCTGGCATCTGTTTCAGTTTCAACCTTATCAACAACAAGTGATGCATACCTTTTAATCCCATCTGGAAGTTGAAGTAAAACAGACTTGTAACCCTGTTTCTTTATCTCATCCACCACAACCCTTTCATCAAAAAAGTAACTTCCAAGTCTCATACCCTTTTACCTCAATATAACCATCATAGTTAAAGTGTTTATTAAAACCAGCGACAACGCTGCCGGCACAAACCTTTTGTACACTCCAGTAACATCGGTTTTAAAATACTCACAGGACACAACCACACACAGATGAATAGGCGACATTATATAACCAACCAAAGAGCTTGTAAACACAAGACTCGCAAAAGCTACTGGATTACTTCCAACCAAATGGAAAAAAGGTTCCACAATCGGGTAAGAGAGAGCCACAGCACCAAGATTATAACCCGTTATTACTCCAAGTATAAAAGGCACCGATACAACAATAATCATAGCAGGAACATGAGACTCATTTGCAACCCCTGCAATAATGTCAACAGCCTTCGAATAAAGAATCATCTCCCTGAAAACCATGATGCCAACAATGGCGAGAGGCAGCTTCCAAGACAACCCTTTTTTTATAACCTCCAAAGTCTTCTCTCTAGACGTCTTTACCATAACAAAAAGGGAGAGTATACCAAAGGGTAGAGCGACCAAAATAGATCTTGTTGAAGATACATTTAGAAACACGGATATCAAAACGGAAAGCAAAATAGGAACAATTATGGGAATTAGATAAACACCGCCACCTTTGTCAAAATCATCTTTGTTTTTACTCCTACTCCTTTCAAAACTCTTCAGAGGTATACTCTTCCTAAGTAAAACAACCCCTATAAGCACCATAAAAAAGAAACCAGGGAACTGCACAGCAACAAGATGATAAATGTTTACGTTAGCGAAATCCTTGCTGCAGATCAGTATCATAGCAGAAGATAAAGGATAAACAAAAAACCATATATGGCGGAACCAAACATTCAACAAGGTTTTGTCCTCATTACTCACACCAAGTTTATCACCCTCCTTATCTACCATAGGGGCAGAAAACAGTGCTCCACCAGGTACAGGAAGCAGACCAAAGACGGCAGGTATAACAGCGAGAATAGCACCTCTAGAAAACACCCTTCTAAGACTGTCTATAAGTCGTGTCATAGCTCCAGTCTCTTGCATCCCCACAGCAAGAATGTTTATCAAAACCATGATAAAAACAAGCTCCAAAGTAGTTGTGTCAACCTCACCCTTGTCAAAAGAGTAAATACAAGCCTCCACAAACGCCTTAACAATATCAAAAGGTTGAATCTCCTGCAGGGAGAAAACCCCTATAATAACCGAACCAATTAACAAGGATACACCAAAATTCCATTTCCTCCGAATCAAAAAAATAACAACCACAAAAGCTAAAACAACCCCAACAAGATTCAGCATCCTCTACTCCCCAGTCAACCTCAACCCTTGTTCCTCAGCAGACCATAAAACCTTCTCATAGTTCATCGTCAAAACCCTTCTATCTATCATAAGTGGTTTACCGTTCACAATAGTTGCATACACATCACAACCTCTTGCAGCATAAACCAGATGAGAAACAACATCATAACAAGGCTTAAGATGAGGTTTCTCGAAATCAAGGATTATCAAATCAGCGAGTTTACCCTCCTCAACAGACCCAAGTTTATCCTCCATATGAAGCGCCTTTGCACCACCAATGGTAGCGAAATCCAGTACCTGCTGAGCCGGAGCGACACAAGGATCCCATCTATGATGCTTATGAATCAATGCAGCAAACTTCATGGTTTCAAACAAATCCAACGTGTTGTTACTCGCAGCACCATCCGTTCCCAAACCAACAGTTGCGTTACTCTCAACCAACTCAGGTATAGGGGTGAAACCACCAGTAGCAAGCTTCATGTTACTAACAGGGTTATGAGAAACACCTGCACCAGCCCTTGCAATCTCCCTAACCTCACCCTTCGTTATCCACCCGCAATGAGCAAACAAGGTTTTTTTGTTAAGCAAACCCGTTTTTTTGAACTGCTCAACAGGTCTAACACCATACCTTCTCTGCACATCAGAAACCTCATGCTGCGTCTCAGAGCAATGAGTATGCACAAGCACATCATGCTCCTCCGATATCTCAGCGCAACGTTCAAGAGTCTCAGGAGAGCAAGTATAAGATGAGTGAGGAGCAACAACAGGAGTAACCAAACCCTTCTTCCCCTTCCATCTTCTAATAAACTTTTCACACTCTGAGAAAAGCTCCTCAGGTTTAAACTCAGGGGTTCCAAAATCTATCAAAGAAAAACCAAGAAAACCTCTTAAACCAGCTTTGATAGTCCTCTCAGCAATAGTATCCTCAAAAAAATACATGTCCGCGAAACAGGTTGTTCCAGAAAAAATCATCTCCAACAAACCAAGATCCGTCCCAGCAGAAATAGACTCCCTATCAAGTTTTGCTTCAACAGGCCAAATACGGGTTTTCAACCACTCCTCCAAAACCATGTCATCTCCATAACCCCTCAAAAGCGTCATAGGAATATGGGTATGAGTGTTTATCAAACCAGGAAGTAGAACCTTACCCTCCCCATTTATCTCATAATCTGCCTCAACAGCGATAGGTTCCTGCCTAACCTCCTGAATCACTTCATCCTCAACATACACAGAACCCTTAAACTGCTTTCTCGAAGCATCCTGACTCACTATCCAAACGTCTTTGATAAGGATATTCATACGTCATCATAGATTCTTGGGTTTAACACCCTTCTCCCAGTAGCTTTCGAAGACATCGTTAAGCCTGTTCAAAACATGTTTCTCAACGTTAATCAAAGCAACCTCACCGTTTTTAAAAGGTCCAGACAGAATAATAGCACGGTCGTCACCAAGCGCAAAACAACCCTTAACATCAGGATTGTACCTTACATCCAACCCTTTTAAAATACTGGTGTCCTTACACTGTTTAACAACAACCCTCGCGTTCCTAGGTATATCTGCATCAAGAAGGTACTCAGCAACTATCCTAGGATTTGAAAGACCATCAAGAGACCAACTCTCAGCATACCGTGACACAGGCTCAGCCGTCTCAGGTTTCTTAGAGGAGCTCAACCCCACAGCCATTATCGTCACAATTGCCCCAATAACAATACCCAATGCAATCGATAGCACATCCATGGTATCCTCCAACCCGTATTTGCTAACGGAGATATATAGATTTGTATAAACAAAACCTTTATGAGATAAACGTTTTATTCAGCAGCAGAAGAATGAAGGAGTTTCTATGGGAGAAAGTGAACTATCAACGAGGATTCAAAAACTGAAAAAAGAAAAAAATGTGGTTATTCTCGCTCACAACTACCAGCTTCCAGAGATACAGGATGTAGCGGATTTTGTCGGCGACTCACTTGACCTTGCACAAAAAGCAACAAAAACATCTGCCGATTATATCGTATTCTGTGGTGTAAACTTCATGGCAGAAAGTGCGAAAATACTCAACCCGGATAAAATAGTTATCCATCCAGATTTAAACTCGAGATGTCCGATGGCAGACATGGTTGATGTAGAAAGCCTGAGTTGGCTTCAAAAAGACCACCCTGATGCAATGACCGTAGCGTACGTGAACACTACAGCAGATGTAAAGGCTGTATCAGATGTCTGCTGCACATCCTCAAATGCGGTTAAAGTAATAAAAAACTTGGCTGCAAAAGAGATTATCTTTATACCAGATAGGAACCTTGGCCTGTACGTTAAAAGATTCATCAAAGACAAGGAGATAATTCTCTGGCCAGGAATGTGCCCCACACATCATGATATAAAAAAAGAGGATATTTTGAATCTCAAAAAACAGCATCCTGATGCTGAGATAATGGTTCACCCGGAATGTCAACCTGAGGTCATAGATATAGCGGACTATGTTTTCTCTACAAATGGCATGGTTAAACATGCTGCACAATCAAAAAGCAAAGAGTTCATTGTTGGCACTGAGAAAGATTTATGTTACAGACTTAAAAAGGAAAATCCTACCAAGGTTTTTTACCCTGTTTCAACGGCGATATGTCCAAACATGAAAAAAATAACCATAGACAGAGTGGTTAAAAGCCTTGAAACCCTTGAACCAAGATTAGAGTTACCAGAAGAAGTTATTGAAAATGCAAAGGAACCTTTAACAAAGATGATGGAGATAGGAAGAGGAGACTAAAATGGAGAAATCAAGGGTTATGAGAAGGATTTATCTTGATAATGCTGCTACAACTCCAGTTGACGAAGAAGTGGTTAAGGAGATGCTCCCCTATTTCACGGACTACTATGGCAACCCATCATCACTGCACTCCCTTGGTGGAGAGGTGCATAACGCGTTAGAAAAGGCAAGGGAGAGGGTTGCTGATATTTTAAACGCCAAAGGCGAAAACATCGTTTTTACCGGCGGAGGTACAGAAGCGGATAACCTTGCCATAAAGGGGGTAGCTTATAGAAACAAAGAGAAGAGGGGTTCAAATGGTTACAACATTATAACCACATCCATAGAGCATCCAGCAGTTTTGGAGACCTGTAGGTATCTGGAAAGACAGGGTTTTAGGGTAAAATATCTGCCTGTGGATGAG
>JAGGZU010000125.1 GCA_021161865.1 Thermoplasmata archaeon | reverse complement strand
GTGCTTCCGGAGCCAAGTATAAAAAGAGTACCCTTTTCCTTCTTCATCTGCTCAATAATATAATCCGCTATCTCCTCTTTGATTTCTTCATCCGAGACAGACTCAAAGGTTGCTTTTCCTGTTTGTATGTATGTTGGTTCTATCACTCCAAGGGCTGTGCCAAAGAGTTTGATATTCCACTCCCCCTTCCGATAAAGCTCTTCGTCAAGGTCAAGGACTTCAACGTCCCCAGTTGTTAGAATACCTTCCAGAAACTCGTGAAGTATTTTAGCGGTTGCCTCAGGGTTTATCCCAAAAACACCGGAGTGCATCTTCACCCCAGCTGGTACTCCAAGAATAGGAATGTTTTTATCTACAGTTTCAAAAACATCTCTTGCTGTTCCATCTCCTCCGCAGAAAACAATGATGTCCACCTTATTTTCTAAGAATTTTTTACAGGCGTTTTCTGTGTCCTCCGCTGTTGTGGGTGTCTTTGGAGTGTAAACTATTGTAATGTTTTTTATCCCAACTTGTTTAAGCTCTTTTTCCCCCATACCATTTTTGCAGGTAAACCATTCTACCTCAAACTCTTTATCAAAGGTTAAAAATTTTTTAAGCATCTCCACTGTTCTAAGGGGTGCAACAGGTTTTGCACCAAGTTTTTTTGCTTCCTCTACAACACCATCGGTACCCTTTAAACCTACTCTTCCACCCATCCCAGCAATTGGGTTCACCAGGAAACCTACTTTCTTTGTTTTCATCTCACCACTGAAAAAGAGTAACAATCTTTAAAGGTATGTGTAAGATTTTTGCGAAGCCGGTTTAAAACGATAATTATCTATATTCCTTTTTCATACCATGGAGTACCGTTACTCTGATGGGGGATTGAGTAAAATGTCAAAGGATGACATGAAACGTATACTGGTTACAGGCTCTACAGGTCAGATAGGGTCAGAGCTCACTGTTGAGTTACGTAAAAGATATGGTAACGACAATGTTGTGGCTGCTGGGCATAGAAGGAAACCAAGTGAAACCCTTGTTTCAACCGGACCATATGAGACCATAGATGTGACCAAACGTGAGGAGATTGAAAGGGTGGTTAAAAAGTATGATATCGACACCATCTATCATATGGCTGCGGTACTCTCTGGTGTTGGCGAGCAGAAACCTCTTCTCTGCTGGGATGTCAACATGAATGGTTTACATAACATACTTGAAATAGCGAGAGAACATAGTCTTACCCGTGTGTTCTGCCCGAGTTCTATAGCAGTGTTTGGACCAGAAACACCTAATGAGAACACTCCTCAAGATACCATCCTTAAACCTACAACTATGTATGGTGTTACGAAGGTGGCTGGAGAGCTTCTTGGAAACTATTATGTGAAGAGATTTGGAGTAGATGTCAGAGGAATTAGATATCCAGGCATCATAAGCAGTGAAACACTTCCTGGTGGAGGAACAACAGATTATGCTGTGGAGATCTTTTATGCAGCTATAAAGGAGAAGAAATACACCTGTTTTGTTAAAGAGGATACTGTTTTACCGATGATGTATATGCCCGATTGCATAAAAGGTACGATTCAGCTTATGGAGGCAGATTTCTCTAAGCTCAAACATCACGCTGATTTCAACCTTGCATCCATGAGTTTCTCTGCAAAAGAGTTGGCTGATGAGATTAAAAAACATATCCCAGATTTTATTTGTGATTATAAACCAGATTTCAGGCAGGAGATTGCTGATTCCTGGCCAAGAACCATAGATGATAGCGCTGCCCGTGAGGAGTGGGGTTGGAAGCCAGATTATGATCTCTCAAGAATGGTAGAGGATATGATCGAGAAACTCACCGTGAAGTATGAGAAGGGGCTTATTTAGAGAGATGCCATCTAAAGAAAAAAAGGGTACCAGAAACCATTGGTCGCATGGTAGGTCTAAAGAGGAGTTTAACGATTTCCTTAAGAAACTTGAGTTGCAGGCTATAGAAACAGCTGAAGAAAGGATACCTCTCTACCTTAATGTTGGTGTGAAAGATGCTGGGCTTATACTTGATGTCGGCTGCGGTTCAGGCATGGTTACCAGAGATATAGCTGGTTTAACCAAGGGACAGGTTTTTGCTATGGATGGCTCAAGGGAGATGATAGAGGTTGCCGAGGTAGTGCTTAAGGAACATGAAAATGTGAAGCTGATTGTTGGTGATGCCCATTCAATACCTTTCTGCAGCAACATATTTGATGTAACAACCTGTAACCTGCTTCTGATGTGGTCTAGGGACCCGCAGAGGGTTGTAAAAGAGATGGCAAGGGTAACAAAAAAGGGTGGTGTGGTTCTTGCTTCTTTGGAACCAGATTATGGTGGTAAACTCCATTGGCCTGAGAACCATAGGGTGGATCCTATTTTTGCTGGTGAGGCGATAAAAAAGAGGGGTGGTGACCCGCATATTGGTAGGAAACTCCGTATGTTTTTTGTTCGAGCTGGTTTAGAAACAGAGATTGGTATAGGTAACAGCAGGATTTGGAGTTGTGAGGAGGATAAGGCTTACTATTTACACTCTAGAGATTACTATGTTAAGGTGTTGAAAGAGGCTGGTTTAAGTGATGAGGAGATAGATCAGTGGGAGTATGAGTATCTAAATTCTCTTGATGAGGGCATTGAGTTGAATTTTTTTCCACAGTTCTATGCGATAGGGAGGAAACCTTGAGGGTTGATGAGGTGAAGTATGGTTAAGGTTGTTGATGGGAAGGTAATTGCAGGGGAGATAAAGCAGAGGGTGAAAGAGAATATTAGTGAGCTGATGAAAAAGGGATACGAGGAGCCTTGTGTAGCGACGGTTAAGGTTGGTGAAAACAAGGAATCTAATCTGTTTCTTAATTTGAAGGATAAAGCGTGCGTGGAGGTTGGTGTAAAACCATTACGTGTTGAGTTCCCATTGGATTCAAGTGTTGATGAGATAGTAGGTGAGATTAACAAACTTAACTCGGATGAGGGCGTGCATGGTGTAGTGGTGCAGTTTCCTCTACCAAAACATGTTTCCATGCATAGAGTTATTTCATCTATTAATCAAGCAAAGGATGTTGAGGGTTTGACGCCCTATAACCTTGGCAATCTGGTTATGGGTGAGGAAAGAACGATACCTTGTACTCCACTAGCGGTACTGAAAATTTTGGAGCATGAAAATGTAAAGCTTGAAGGAGCTAATGTTGTTATTGTTAATCATAGTCCTGTTGTTGGAAAACCCCTTGATGTGCTCTTGCTTAATAGGGACGCTACAGTAACAGTTTGCCACGTTTACACCAAGGATTTAAAGAGGCATACAAAAAATGCAGATGTTTTGGTGGTAGCTGCTGGTGTACCTGGTTTGATCACCTCTGAGCATGTTAAGGAAGGTGCTACTGTCATAGATGTGGGCATAACAAAAACCTCTAACGGCGTTAAAGGTGATGTTGTTTTTGACGAGGTGAAGAAGGTTGCAGGTATTATAACTCCTGTCCCTGGTGGTGTTGGACCGGTTACTGTTGCATGTTTTCTTGAAAACATGTTGAAAATCTACCGTAACTGTGTGGAGGAAAAGTGATGAACAGGTATCATCTTCTTTCCATTATCTTTTTCATTGGTGGAATCGTTTTCTTTGCCTTAGGTATAGCATCTGGGGATGTAAAAACAGGTTTCTTTGTCTTTTTCCCTTTTTTGGTTGGAACAGGAGTCTATGCCCTGCTGGGTTTTCTCCTTTTTTTCACTGCCATGCTTTTGTTTATGTTTGGTTTTGTTGAATCATCTTTTTCGGAGTCACCAGCCTTTTATGATGAGAAACCTCCGGTTGAAACCAAATCTTCTGTTAAAGGCGGTGGAGTTATTTTTATTGGCCCTATTCCAATTGTTTTTGGTTCAAACTGGAGAATAGCGGTGTTGTTGATGGTCTCGGCGTTTGCCTTGATGATAGCAATGTTTTTTCTTCTAAACCTTTAGACTTCGCTTTTGCTGAAGGAGTAGCTTCCTAATGCCATCATTGTAACGCAGATTATAAGCACAACAATGAGGTCTATAAAGGGTGGTAGCACGCTGTTTTCAATACCTATTAGGCTGCCGCGTAAACCATCAACCATGTAGAAAAGCGGGTTGAGAAAAGATAAGGTTCTTAGAGTCGCATCTGCTTTAACTGGGAAGAATGCTGATGATAGAAACAAAAGAGGGAATAGGAT
>JAGGZU010000020.1 GCA_021161865.1 Thermoplasmata archaeon | reverse complement strand
GATGCAAAGGCAGAGGATGTATCAAGAGAGTTCGTAATTCTTGCAATACAGGGACCTAAATCCAGAGAAACCCTACAAAAACTCACAGATTTTGATCTTTCTTCTCTTAAACTATTTGGTTGTACAATAGACAAAGTTGGAGGAATAGAATGTATAATATCTCGTACTGGTTACACTGGAGAACTTGGTTACGAACTTCAGATAACACCTCCAGATAATGCATTTGACCTTTTCATGAAAATAATGGATGCAGGGAAAGAATTTGATATAAAACCTATAGGTTTGGGCGCAAGAGATACTTTGCGACTAGAGAAATGTTTCGCGTTAGCTGGAAATGAGTTTGAGGGTGGTAGAACTCCTTTGGAGGCGAACCTGTCTTTTATAATAAACTGGGATCATGAGTTTATAGGTAAAGAAGCTCTGCTTAAGCAGAAGGAAAAAGGTGGTTTTGAGAGGTTGACATACTTGAAATGTTTGGAGAAGGGGATTCCAAGACATGGTTACGATGTTGAAAAAAATGGTGAAAGAGTTGGTAGGGTGTCAAGCGGTGGATTATCTCCTTGTTTAAATGTTGGTATAGCGATGGCTTATGTGAAAACCGATTACCGTAAAATCGGAGACACTCTTGATGTAGTGATCAGAGACAAAAGGGTTGAAGCTGAGGTTGTGAAACCACCCTTTGTGGGCAAGGAATGCTAGTTTTATATGATTGTTTTTAATTCTGAGCTAAAACAGTGGTGGAACTGTTCTCAATGTTAGCTGGTAACTCGTATTTGGAGGGAAATGTTTGAGTGAGAAGGTAACAAAGGGTGTTCAGCTACTGCTAGGCAACCCAAGGGGAGCCATAATCAGGTTGTCTATACCTATGATGGTCGGTATGCTTGTGCAAACTATTTACAACCTAGCTGATGGTATATGGGTTGCTGGTCTCGGTGCTGAGGGGCTTGCCGCGATTGGTCTCTTTTTCCCAGTGTTTATGGGCATTATCTCCCTTGCCTCTGGTTTGGGAATCGGGTCAAGTTCTGCTATATCAAGAAGGATTGGTGCCAAGGATAAAAAGGGGGCAGATAATGTGGCTGTTCATTCTCTACTGTTGACTCTGATTCTTGGTTTTCTCATAACCATTACAATGTTTCCATCCATGGATAGAGTTTTTGCTTGGATGGGGGCCGCAGGCAAGGTGGGTAGGCTTGCAGTAGAGTACTCTCGCATCCTGCTTGTTGCTGCCATTGTAATGGTTTTTAACAACGTTGCTAATGGGATGTTGAGGGGAGAAGGTGACACCAGAAGAGCTATGTACGCGTTGGTTTTGGGTTCCGGTTTAAACATCGTTCTTGATCCGTTTTTCATTTACACGCTTGGTTTTGGCGTTGTTGGAGCAGCCTATGCCACGGTGCTTTCAATGGTTTTGACCTCTGTCTTCCTTGGATATTGGCTTTTTATTAAGAGAGACACCTATGTACGTATAACGTTGAAGGATTTTTCTCCTAATTGGAAGATCACCTTGGATATCCTTAGGGTTGGTGTACCTGCTTCTCTGTCTCAGTTAACAATGTCTTTTGCCATGTTTTTCTTGAATGCTATAATACTTTTTTCCAGTAACGAGTATGGTGTTGCGATTTTCACAAGTGCTTGGCGTATAACAATGGTCGGGGTTGTACCTATTTTGGGTATGGCCGCTGCAACAACAAGCGTTACGGGAGCAGCCTATGGGGCAAAGGATGTTGAAAAACTCAAAACAGCTTACCTTTATGCGATAAAACTTTCCTTGATTATAGAGGTTAGTGTTGTTTTGTTTGTAGAGTTGTTTACGCCTCAGGTGGCTTACCTCTTCACCTACTCGAAGGCATCTGCTGGGATATTAAATGGTTTGATAACCTCTCTTAGAATCCTTGTTATCTTCCTACCATTTACACCGTTTGGTATGATGACCTCTGCAATGTTTCAAGGAGTTGGATTTGGTGGGAGGGCACTTGTGGTCTCATTCCTTAGAACAATAGTTATGCAGGTAGGTTTTGCTTATTTCATGGCGTTTTACACAAATATGGGGTTGGTTGGTGTGTGGGTTGGCATGGTTTTAGGTAATGTCATAGCATCCTTCCTAGGTTTTCTCTGGGGTACAGTGACTGTGAAAAGAATTAGAGAAGGGTTTAATCTCTCTGCCTCTTTGGTTTAGTGGAAACATTTAAAACATGCGTTTTTCTTCCTCTTTCTGATTTCTATGAGCGGAGAGGTTCCTGAGAATTTGAAGTATGCGAAAACACATGAATGGGTTGATGTTAAAGGCGACATAGCAAGAGTGGGGATAACAGACCATGCACAGAGTGAACTCACGGACATTGTTTTCGTTGAGCTTCCCGATATTGGGCGGGAGGTTAAACAGGGTGATGAGATCTGTGTTGTTGAGTCGGTGAAATCTGTATCTGAAATCTATGCACCAGTATCTGGTAAAATCGTTAAAACCAACAAGGAACTGGAGGATGCTCCTGAGAAAATCAATCAGAGTCCGTACGAGGAGGGTTGGTTGGTTGAGATAGAGATGAGCAATCCTGATGAACTAAGTAACTTGTTGTCTGCAGAGGATTATAAGAAGATTATCGCATAGACTCCTTGTGTTTAAGGTAAGGTATTAACCCACCTGCTTCCATGATTTCAAACTCTAAACTTGTAACTGGTGTTCCCTTTAACCTTAGGTTTCTGGTTTCGTTTTTTATGTCACCTGTGACTAGGTCTATCTCTAGTGTGTCACCATCATGTATCTTTTCCACTTCCTTGCATTCTATTATTGGTAAACCGATGTTGACAGCGTTTCTGTAGAATATTCTGGCGAAGGATTTAGCGACAACCACGCTTACTCCAGATCCTTTTATCGCAATAGGCGCTTGCTCCCTTGATGAACCACAACCAAAGTTTTTCCCAGCCACAATGATATCACCCTTAGCCACCTTCTTCGCAAAGTCTTCTCTGCCAGGGACTCCCTCCATCGCGTGTTTACCCATCTCCTCCACATCGGTTAAAGTCAGGTATGCACCTGGGAATATTTGATCCGTGTCTATGTCGTCTCCAAAAACCCATGCTTTTCCTTTAACATTCATGCAGATAGAAGAAGTGATTGGTGATTAAAAATTTTCCCTAAAAGGTTTAAGGAAACGGTTCAACAAGGTTAAAATATCCTACCCATATATCCCTGCATGGTGGTATGAAGGAGCAGAGGAGTTACCCAAAGGTTTCTTTCATAATGCCTGTTCTTAATGAGGAAAAAACCCTTAGAAAATGTTTGGATTCTTTACTGCAGCTTGATTACCCAATGGACAAGGTTGAGATTCTGATAGCTAAGGGTCCATCTACTGATAAAACGAATAATATACTTGAAGAGTATGCTGAGGAACATGGTAACATAAAGCTTTTGGATAACCCTTCTGGTAATACGGCTGTTGGTAGAAACATCTGTGTTAAGCATGCAACCGGTGACATGCTGATGGATTACTCTGGTCATGTCATCGCTGAGAGAAACCTCCTTAAGGTTCTTGCTTTGAAACTTTCTCAGTTACCTAAAGAGGTTGCTGGTGTTGGCTGCTCAAACCTCTCACCTGAGGAACAAAACTTTGTTGGAAAAGCATCTGCTGTAGCTTTCTCTGGTTTTATGGGTGGCAGAAACCTGTTTCATCAGAATGCTGTTTTTGATGAAGAAAGGTATGTTGAACACATGTCTTTCACCTGTTATAGACGAGAAGTTGTTGAGGAGGTTGGTGGTTTCGACCCTGATTTATGGTGTGGTCAGGATGCTGAGCTCGATATAAGGATTAAAAAAGCTGGTTACAAGATTTTGTATACTCCTGAGACAAGGGTTTATCATTTTAAAAGACCTACTGTGAAGTCTCTTTTCAGACAGATGTACCGTTATGGAGCCGCAAGAGCTGTTATTTTGAAGAAATATCCTGATACTTTCCGTTTGCCGTATCTTTTTGGTGCAGGTTTTGTGACAGGTTTGATTGTTCTTTTGGTTCTACTGCTATTTGGTTTGATTCCATTATGGTTTGTTTTGTCTCTTGCTTTGCTTTACCTGCTGCTGTGTTTTGTCAGTTCTTTGTTGGTTACTAGGAACCTTTTGTTGGTGTTGTCAAGCGTGTTTTTTTATTTCCTGATTCATCTAGCTTACGGGTTAGGTTTTATAAGGGGAGTGTTTCACAGTAAACTATAAGTTTATAAGTTTCTCGTTTATACTCCTGCCCGGTTATGGCTTCA
Source organism: Thermoplasmata archaeon (assembly GCA_021161865.1). GTDB lineage: Archaea > Thermoplasmatota > E2 > DHVEG-1 > B18-G2 > B91-G9. The sequence continues at coordinate 302 of JAGGZU010000020.1, read as the reverse complement.
GTTGGTCTTCTAGGTCTTGGGAAATGGGGTTTAAATCATCTCAGGTCTTTGAAGGATTTAGAGTGCAATCTTATTGGTGTTTATGACGTTGATAAGGCAAAAAAAAGCGTGGCCGAGGAGTATGGGGTAAAATTTTTTGATAATTACAAAAAACTTGTGGAGAAGGTTGATGCACTGGTTGTTGTTACTCCAACAAACAAACACTATGATGTTGTCAGGGATTGTCTGCTTGCTGGTAAACATGTTCTGGTGGAGAAACCTTTGGCTGAGAATTCTGAGCGTGCGAGAAAGCTTGTTGAGTT
>JAGGZU010000065.1 GCA_021161865.1 Thermoplasmata archaeon | reverse complement strand
CTATATGCCCTTGACTATTCAGGGCACTTAGTATCGTCGTCCTCACCTCGCCCAGTCTTCACATATCCCTCAGATAATGTCATATGAAATCTGCTGCTTTTGAAAACCAAAGGGTTATGCGTCGCTAACCTATCGGTAGAAGATGAGAAACTATGAAAAGTAAATTAAAATGCCCGAAATGTCATAAATGGTCTTGGTTCAGCGTGTGGGATACAATTAGTAATAAAAAATGAACGAGCGGTGAAACTCTGAGGTTGCTTCGCAACCTTGCCTTTCGCAGTCCTGTAACAACGGATATGCGGTTTGCTATCGCTCACCCAAAATCCTTCAAGTTTTGCATACCTGCCAGCCGTTATAGCAACGGAGATGTTACAAAGATAATATTTATACAATACCGTATAGTTCCTTCATCAACTCTTTTGCTCTGTCTATCCTTACGTTCTTCTCCTCTATCATCCTTTTTGCTATCTCATCAATCTGATCACCCTTTGCACCAGCCATAACCGCTATATTCTGAGCATGCAACTCCATATGTCCCTTCTGAATACCAACCGTGGAGAGAGCAAGAAGAGCAGCAAAGTTCTGAGCAAGACCAACGCTTGCAATAACTTGGGCAAGCTCACCAGCGGTTTTAACACCAACTATCTTCCTACAAAGCTGAGCCTTTTTATGTAGTGATGATGCACCGCCAACCGTACCAATTGCTAAAGGAATTTCAATGCTGCCAACAAGGTTACCATCCTTGTCTTTCCAATACTTTGTCAAAGGTTTATACTGTCCATCTCTGGCTGCATAGGCATGGGCACCTGCCTCAATAGCTCGCCAGTCATTCCCTGTAGCGATAACAACTGCATCGATACCATTCATTATTCCCTTGTTATGGGTTGCAGCCCTATATGGGTCAAAAACCGCGAACCTATAACCCTCAAGGAAGGCATCAACCACCTCATCACCACCAATGGTTTCCTTGTCAAAAACAGCTTCAGCTCTCGCCAACCTTTTATCGGCAAGGTTAGAGAGGATCTTCAACCTAGCTTTACCACCCGTTATCTCCTCAACAATGGGCGCAAGAGCTTCACACATGGTGTTCACAGCATTTGCTCCCATTGCATCCCTTACGTCAACAAGTAGATGCAGAATCAGCATCCTCTCCTTACCTTCGCCAAGCACCTTAACCTCTATGTCTCTTGCTCCACCACCAAAGCTAACAAGGGTTTTATCCTGAGCATTTGCAACTTCAAGCAGTTTCTTCTTCTCTTTCCTAACAGTATCCGCCGCTTTCTCAAAATCCTCTACGTTAAGAAGCTGTATCTGACCTATCATAACAGGGTCGGTTGTAGACGCATGGAAACCACCCTTCACTCTGGCTATTCTCGCTGCGTTGCTTGCAGCAGCGACAACGCTTGATTCCTCAATTGCCATGGGTATAAGATACTCTCTTCCATTAATCACAAAATTCGTTGCTATTCCAAGAGGTAGCTCAAATACTCCAATCACATTCTCTATCATGCGGTCAGCTATCTCAGTGTCTATACCAAGGGCAACATCTCCATTCCTAAGAAAGATTTTTTTCTCCTCATCGTTCAAATCAGCGAAATCAGCAACCTTCTCCAGCCTCTCTGCAACAGGAAGCTTGTAGAACCCGGATATACGAGACGATTTCTTCTCCATAAACATCACACCCATGCTTTTTGGAGTTCCCTCAACACAATCATTGTTTATTTATTTGTCTGTTTACCTTCCGACAAACGACGAAACCTATTACCATATTTCTACCTCAACATCCAGATGCTCTTTCACATAATTCAAAAACCTACTGACTCTCTCCTTTTCAATCCTACCATCAAAAAACACCTTAACCGCATGATTCTTCCTTGCATGAATCTTTCTGATAGAAATGGTGGCTTCACAGCCTTCATCAAAAACAACCCTTAACTCCACTTCAACATAGTTTTTACCCAAAAATCCTTCAAGGAAACCAATGGTTTGCTTTACATCATACCTTTTTTCGGGGTGACTGTACACCACCTCTCCATCAACTTTAACCTCAAAAACGTTCTTGAAACCTGCTTTAGCGAAACCCCTGAGAAACCTTTGAGCAACATCAACGCAGTCAAAACCCTCCTCAACCCTCTCTAAACCAAAGGGTTTAAGAAAAAACCTTAGCAAAGGATGAGACAAAATCTTTTTATCGCCTTTTACATCAACTGAGACATGTGGATTCCAAAACATCTCACTTTCTTTTCCCTTCTTCTTTTTATCCTTTTTACTTGGATAGGATGCATCAATCCACTCCTTAACCTCACTTGGGCCATAAACCCAGGGAGGGTTAACGATTTTGAAATCATCCTTCCCCATGTCTACTCCTTTACTCCCTCACGTGTTTTAACAGCAACGCCATAATCAAAAGAAAGCATCTCTTCCCTGTTCAAAAGGGTTCTGCCAACGCCAAGCAGATCATCATCTTCTGAGACAATTAGACACTCGTCAAAGGGTCTGAGATCCGGGTCGCAGTCAACCACAAACCTTGCAAAAACACTCTTTCCCTCCATTATAAACGGTTTACATTCATCTGTTATAACAACCCTAAGTCTTGGTGAAGAAAAACCCCTATGAAGCCGTTCGGCTCCAGATGTCTTCAACGTGAACAACCCATCATGTGCCCTAAGCGAGAGAATATGTTTTCCATCAACAAACACGTTCCTGATCTTACCAGTTTTTTTAGATTTTTTAACAACTATTTTTCCATCCAGAAGAACATCTGCTGCACCCCCTCCAAACTGCATGTCAACAACAGATGCAATCCTCTCCAAATCCACATCCCTATCAGCGTTTTTTTCTCCTCCACCTGTTTCTAAACCATATTTTTCTAGAAAAGAGTCCATCACCTTTTTGGCAAATTCTCTGCTCTCCTCATCAATGTCTCTTGGAAAAACAGATTGAGCCACAGGGTACATCTCATCAAGCATTAGAGGAACAGGGCCAATAACTGAGTCAACAACAACATCACAATCCAACATCTCAAAATCCTTCTTATAAAAACGGGAGTAGGGTTTAGAAACCTCAGGGACAACAACAACTCTTTTAGACTCCCTGGGCCTATACCGTTCAAGCAGCCTTTTCTGATACCTATAAATCAAGGGTCTATGAACCGTATGTACACCAGTATAAACCAACGCACTGGGTTTAGAAACTGGTTCAAACCTCTCCAGCCATTCCTTGTTATCCTCGTTTTCTAAAACCCTCAATGCATCAAACAATGCAGGGTTATAACCGGCTTTTTGCTCCACCAACTCCCAGAGCTTTCCCTTCCGGATGGCATCCCTTATTCTTTGCATCTCAGCGAAGCTCACATAGAGGTTGTGAAGAGCAATATTTTTTATACGCTCCATTTCGTCAAGCCCTCTGAGCTCCTTTGCCGTGAAACCACTACACACTGGACAGGAGCAGGGTAGTTCACTCAATTCATCCAACTTCTCTGTTCCCCATGGGAAAATCATTCTTCCATCAGCAGCATACTTTGCATAGGCAGCTGAGTCAACGAGGTCGCATCCAAGGGCCACGGCCAATGGAAACACTAGAGGGTGACCAGCTCCAAAAAGATGCACGGGTTTAGATGGGTTAAGCCCTTTTTTCGCAGCAACTATAGAATTTGTAAGTATATCATAAACCTGGTTTTCCATAAGAGGGACAACGCCCCCTATCGGGTAGACATCAGCATCGATTCTGCTTAACTGTTGTGCACATTTTGTACGAAGCTCAGGGAATATTCCTCCCTGAACGGTGCAGGCAAGCAGCATAT
>JAGGZU010000099.1 GCA_021161865.1 Thermoplasmata archaeon | reverse complement strand
TCATATGGAGGTGGTGCCCCATAAAAACAAGGTTTACATCAAAAACGAGCTTGTTCTTATTCATTTTCCTTCTCCTCATTTTAACCTTTATTGTTTTTTTAAGAACCACATCCGCTGGCTCCTACAATGGAACAGATATGGCGTAGGCTGTACTTGCCGACCCATCTGTTCTCATCAGTTCATCATACCAGGATACTGATACCACAAATCAGTTCCGTCAACGAGCTATACTTTCTTCACTAGGAACCATGTTTCCAACCGATGGAAACGATTTTGTTCTCTTAAGCACAGGCATAGCGGGAGCGCAACCGGTGACAACAAACGCTCAGGATCCTGGTAGTGAAAGAGGAACATGGTTTGGACCAAAAAACCCTGGTTGGTCTGGACCATACGATGAAGCAACCTTCACAATACAGCTTAAAGTTCCTCCATTTATGCACAACCTCTCCTACGACCTACAGTTCTTCAGCATGGAGTACCCTGATTACGTTGGTTCCCAATACAACGACAAGGTTACTGTAACTGTAGACTCACCCTCAAAAGGAGTATCAACATACATATTTGATGTCAACAGTGGAGACTTTGTTTTTGAATCATCTGATATCCCAGGTACAGGCTTTGATTTGTTCGCAGTCCGCTGGAGTTGGTGGCAACAAAGATGGGTGCCCACCAGTCCAAGTAACCCTGACACAGTCACCACTACACCATACTGGAGTGATGACGCAGGTGCAAGCGCTCTCATCACAAGGCAGCATGCGGTGGGACCAAACGAGACAATAACCATAACCTTCGACATAAGGGATGTTGGCGACAACCAGTTTGACAGTGCAGTGTTCATAGACAACGTGCATTTCACAGGATACGGTTTCACCAGTATACGTGCCCTAAAAACCTGGCAAGACGTTAACGGTGGAACACTTGAACCAGGAGATAGAATACATTACATGGTCACCATAAGTAACAGCGGAACAGTAGATCAACCAGACAACCCCGGAAATGAGTTCGAAGACGTTATACCAGATAACACAACGTATGTTCCAAACTCTGTATCCTCCACCTCCGGAAGTGCAACATATGATGCAGGTGGAAACAAAATCGTGTGGAACGGTGCTATACCAGGGGAAAGCAGCGTACTTGTATCATTTGATGTACTCGTTGACTCAAACCTTGAACAAACCACCGTGATCTCCAATCAAGGCACTGTTTTCTGGGATGAGAACGAGGATGGCGTGAATGAGGCTCAAGAACTCACCGATGACCCAGCAACAGATGACGGTGTAGACCAGGATGGCGACGGTGAAACAGGAGACGATGATCCAACCCTGGCTGTGGTTTTACTTTATAACATCTCTGAGATGACAGAAGATTTCTCAGATGACACACCAGGAGAATCAGCACATCAAGATTATTATGGATTCGACTGGTTTAGCACATCACATGGTTCAGCTGAAAGCATTTTTGAGGTTGCAGGAGGCTACCATTACTCAACTCCTAACTCCTTTAAAACACAGCTGAGATCCACATGTGTTCCCCAGTACTGGAACTACAGCCTGAGTTGGATGTCTGGTCTAACTCCAACCTGGTGGCAAGTGAACTTCACCTGTGGAAACAACAGTGAACCCTTCAATTTGATACTTTCATTTAAAAACCAGTCTGGAGCTGAAATAACACGTTTAAAGTTTGAATACATATCAACCGATGCCGATCCACCCAACAACTACGCACCTGTCCTTTATTATCTGACAAGTAACGATGTCTGGGTTCAGCTTTCCTCAGACTACGAAAACGGTTTTCTCTTCAACGGATGGTACACCCTAAAACTGCAACAGAATGGTACATCAGGAATAGACTACCTGCTTTACCATGTTGGTGGTGGTCTCACAGATAAAGAAACAGGGGTCAACCTTGAAACATCTTTCTCGCAGCTTTCAAGAATAGAGTGGAGTACAACATGCAACCCAGTAGTTGCTCCAATGTTTTTCTGGGATGAACACAAACTTGGGTTCACCTGAACACTATTTACTCTCTTATCCCATAAAAATCTTTTATATCCAGTAGAATCTGCTCAAACATTGTTTGATAACCACTGTACTCCTCTTTTAACGTGTTTAGTTTGCTCATCTCACTCTCAGCCTCACCTGTTTTACCCTGATTATAATAAACCGCTGTAGATTTGAGAGCGGCGGCCATACCCTTACCGGTATCAGTTAAATTCACCCCAACGGATGTGTAATTCACGTAATAGTTTAGCAACTCAATATAAGTATTGGGTGTGTAATTCTGGCTGTTGACAAGAAAAACCTGCGACTTGATGAACAAGTTTTCTGAGCCATTATAATAGTAGGAAGCAGCGTCACCTGATGTTGAAGCGTTCACATAGTTTTTGCTGCTCAGCCAGTATTCTGCAAGATCAAAATAGTATAACGCATTCTTTAGATCAGCCCTTGCAACGTCAATATAGGTTAAAGCCTTCGAGTAATTGTCAAAAAACTTTTCTGTTCTTGTTGTAATGTTTGATATCTCATATTCATATCTTACTGTAAGGGTTTTTATCTTCGCTCTGCTGTTGTAGTCCCCAATGATGTACGTCATCGTCACAGCCACGATCATGAGCGCTAGGAAGAGCACAAAAAGATTAACGTCAAACCTTTTTTGGGTTATCCTCAAGACCCACCACCACCATAGAAAACACTGCAATGCTATAAAAAGTTTGGTTAAAGGTTTTTTTATTTCCTCAACGTGATCTCGTATGCAAACAGTTTTTCAAAAAAAAGGTTTTCAACCTTTTTAACTTTGAAATCGTAAACGTTACTAAAGTTTTTTACAACCTTCTCCCTATCAGTTAAACTACTCATCACAAGGTAAACCCCGCCATTTGGGTGAAGGTGGTTAACCGCATCCTGGAGGAACCGTTCTATTGTTTCAACTCCTCCATCTCCACCATCCCACGCAGGACTTTCACCTCGGGTTGGTAAATATGGTGGGTTGAATGTGATCACATCAAACTTTTCTTTTATGTTCGAGAACAAATCGCTTTCCAAAACCTTTATTTTAAGATGGTTTTTCTCTGCATTTATCCTGGTGTTTTCTACGGCTTTTTTGTTTATATCACATGCGGTTACAACACATTTGTTTTTAGCGAGATGCAACGCTACTATTCCTGAGCCGCATCCCATATCCAAGGTTTTCTCTCCCGCTTTTGCTATTACGGCTTTGACTAACAGGTAGCTGTCTTCTGCTGGGTTGTACACACCCTCTTTTACATCAATCTTTATTGAGGAATCGATTTCCACAGGGAAAAATTATAAGTCTTAGTTGTTTATATATATTAAACTAGGGATGGGATGATGCGAGGACTAAAAAGATTCAGTTTCCTGCTTACTTTTATTGTGTTTACCTTATTTTTAATATTTTTTTCTTCAGCGGAGGGAAAAACAATTGTGGTTGACAAAAACGGTGATGGAGATTACACCTCCATACAGCCTGCTATAGATGTTGCAGTAAACGGTGACACAATTTCTGTTAAAAGTGGAACCTACTATGAAAACCCTGAGATAATCAACAAAACCATCTCCTTAATAGGTGAGAACAAGGATAACACGATCATAGATGGTTCACAGAATGGTCATGTTGTTACCCTTTCCAATGCAAACTCCACCATGATAACGGGTTTCACGATCCGTAACGCTGGTGGAACAGGTGACGACTGCATTATTGTTTCAGACAGCTACAACGTAAGCATCAACGACAACGTTGTTAAAAACAGTGCAGACAGCGATGGTATTTCACTCATCCGGTGTCACTATGTAACCATAAGTGGAAACACCGTGGAGAGCAACAGAAACGGCAACGGTTTACTTGTGGCTTACTCCACAAACAACATTATACAGGGCAACACCTTTCAGGGAAACCAAAAGGGAGTTTTTTTACAGTACTACTCATCAGACAACCTTGTTTCAGACAACACGTTTGAAGGAAACTCTCTCTACGGTGTTCAAATTTGGGCTGCCTCAAACAACAATCTTTTGTTTAGAAACCAGTTTTTAAACAACGGAGAAAACGCAAAAGACAGTTGCACAAACAAATGGTACAACCAAGAAACCCTTGAGGGAAACTACTGGGATGACTACGATGGTGAAGACAACAATAATGATGGATTAGGTGACACACCCTATAATGTTCCAGGTGGCAGTAACCAGGATATTTATGTGCTGGGTTTCTTTGAGGAAAACAATCAACCCCCCGTGCAGAATCAACCACCTACTGCAGATGCTGGTGGACCATACACTGGTTATGTTAACGAGTATGTTTACTTTGATGGCTCAGGGAGCCATGACTCTGATGGAGTAATAGTCTCCTATCACTGGAGTTTTGGCGATGGAGACACCAGCGATGGTTCACAGATTCCTCATAAATACAGTGAACCGGGAACATACACGGTTGTATTAACGGTTGTAGACAATAATGGTGCACAGGATGTTGATACCTCAACGGTTACGGTTTTAGCAGTGTCACACAATCAGCCGCCTGTAGCAGATGCTGGTGGGCCATACTATGGTAAAGAGAGGGATGCCTTGTTTTTCACAGCCTCATTGAGTTATGATCCGGATGGGCACATCGTCTCCTACCTATGGGATTTTGGAGATGGGGAAAAGGCGTTTGGTGAAAACGTAACCCATGTTTATTCAGGGACGGGAAGTTACAGGGTTACGCTCACTGTTGCTGACTCTAATGGTTCAATAGATGTTTCCAACACAACCGCCTTTGTTTTATCAGCAAATGCGGCTGATGAACTGGTTGCAGATGCTGGTGTATCATACACCGGTTTTGTTGGAGAGAAGATAGTGTTTAAAGCCTCCGCTAATGAGGGAAATATCAGCGTTTACAAATGGGATTTCGGTGATGGAACAGTGGTTACAACCACAGAGGAGACTGTAAACCATAGTTATGAAAATGCAGGAGTCTACAACGTCAAACTTACCTTAACCGATGTGTTTGGGAGAACCGCTTATGACAATGCAACAGCGGTCATAAGTGATCCATGGAAAAAAAGTGATACTCCAGGGTTCGAGATGTATCTTCTGGTTGCCGCGGTTACTATTGGTTTACTTGTGTTAAAACGGAACAGTTATGGAGGGATGCGATGAGGAGGAAGGGTTCTTGCAATCATGCTGTGGTTGGTGTTATCGAGGCTATTCTTCTAATTGGTCTCCTTACAATCATTTTATCCACGGTTCAGCTTATTTATGTACCTCAGCTTATGGAGGATAGAGAGGTTAGTCACATGGATGATGTGGCTAAGCAGTTTGCACAGCTCAAGTTCGCTGTTGACCTACAGGCAGGTGGTTTAACAAACACCTCTATATCAACACCCATCACACTGGGTAGCAGAGAAATACCTTATCTCATAACGGCACGTGCCTTTGGTTCCATATATGTGGTGAGTGATGCCTGTACGGTTACCGTCAACGCGAACTCTCAGAGCTACACCTACAATCTTGGGAATATAGTTTATAATGCAGACAACGCGTACTATGAGAAACAATCCTATGTTCTTGAGTGTGGCGCAGTAATCTTGGCCCAGCAGGATAATGATGGAACAGAAACCATGCTGGCAGCTCCAACATTGTCCTCTCATTTAACTGGTAGCAACTTAGATATATCTTTCCTGCTGTTAAACATCAGCGGTTACGCTGATAGAACAAGCGTTCAGAGTAGTTTAGAAACAACCTACATTAGGACAAACTATTCCTCATCTTCCTCCACCGACTTTACCGATGTTTCTAGTATAACGATTTCAACCTCTTATCCGAATGCATGGTACAAGTTTTTAAACGCGTCCTTAGACAGTGATGCTGCTGAGGTTACACTGCTTACTCAATCTGTTAGGATAACACCACAGGATGGGTATACCATCGACCTCTCACTTGATGCAGTCAAGGTGTGTGCTCAGATAGGGCTCGGTTGGATGGGATAGTAGTATAAATGAGAAAATTATATGTGTATGGAGAATAAATATGGTGGCTGACCAGTACGCAAAACCTGAGGAGGTTAAAGAAGAAGATGGTGAGATCAATCCACCTCTTTTCCAAGAAGTACTTGAGACAGGTGTACCTGGTTTTGATGAACTCCTCTTTACAGGCGGCATACCAAAGGGCAACACCGTTTTGCTAGCTGGCGGAGCTGGAACCGGTAAAAGCACCTTCTGCAGGCAGATCTGTAACAACCTTGCATCTAAAGGAAAACAATGTATGTATGTCAGTTTTGAAGAAAGTATACCAAGGATAATTATGAGTATGCACAGTTTTGGCTGGGATGCCCAACGTTACATCAAGGAGGGTAAACTGCTTATACAGAAGGTCGATCCTCTTGATGTTCTACGGATGAAGTTTGGTTCCATATCAGGTTCTGGCTCCGCCACGGAGATAACAGCGAAGATACAGCCTCTTATCATTCCAAGGGGTTTCAACCCAGAGGTGATTGTTGTGGACTCCCTCTCTGCGGTTATAGCTGCAACCGTAAGCAGGGAAAAAAACTATAGGATATACCTTCACCAGCTTTTTTCCTTTTTTGAGGAATCCGGCGCCACCTCATTTCTCATAACTGAGACTGAGCAGATGCCTGTTAAATACAGCAGCTCCGGTATAGAAGAGTTTCTTGCTGATGGGATAATAGTGATGTATAACGTGCAGAAAGGGACCGTCAGAGAGAACGCCATTGAAGTGCTTAAGATGAGGTATGCAAAGCATCAGAAGAAAATCGTTTATTTTGAGATTACAAATAAGGGTATTGTGGTACATCCTGAGAGACAGGTGTCATTGGATTAATTTACATTATCTTTTTTATAAACTCCTTTAACTCCTCTTCGGTGCATGTCCTCGAGAGGGGTTTGTCTATTGACACGATTTTGGTTTTTGTGTTCGTAACAATTGGAGTAAAAACATCTTCATCACTCCCAGGTACTGTGCTGTGAAGAAGGATCACATCCACGTTTTGCTCGTTTTTTTCAAGCGCCTCCAAGGCTTCTCTGTTTGTTTGGGCTACTGAAACGTTAAAATCTTCCTTTTCAAGGTAGGATTTTATGCGTTCCACTATATCCCTGTCCTCATCCACTATCATTATGGTTTTCATAACGGGTTACAAAAAAGAAGATTTGATATATTAAACCTTTGTAGTCTGTTTATGTAACCGTTTTTTTGTTTGGCTTTATGAAAACAAATGGACCGCTTTGCAGGTTGAGTCTCTTTCCACCTTTACTCTCTATTTCCTTCTCCATCTGTTTAAGCTGCTTTTGTGACAAACCTATTCTGACAACGAGCAGATGGTCGTTGCTGTAGAC
>JAGGZU010000018.1 GCA_021161865.1 Thermoplasmata archaeon | reverse complement strand
TCGCCACAGCCTGTACCAACAAATATGCGATCCCCTCTATGTATCTTTTTAAAAGCCTGCTCCGGTTTCACAAACTTTTCAGGATACTTATTTTTGAATTTCTCTAAAGGCTCAGTGGTCACGTCACTCCTTTGCACAGGCATCCTTCAGCTCCTTTTATTTTAGGCGTCACTGTAATATACATGTGGTTGAATAAGATTATGGTACAAAAAAATGAGTGAAAAAGAGACTTATCCGTATAAGTACATCAAAACAATCCGATTGAAGGATGGCACCATAGTAAAGTTACGACCAATAAAACCTGAGGATGAACCGCTAATGCTGGAACTATTCAAAACATTTTCACCTGAGACCATAAAGTTTAGGTTTTTTCTGCCTCTCAGGGAGATAACCCATGAGGATTTAGTTAGATACTGCAATGTGGATTACAAAAATGAGATTGCAATAGTTGCAGAGATAAAAGAGGATAATGACAACAAAAAACGTTTGATAGGAGTGGCAAGGCTGATAAGAGACAGGGATGAAAAAAACAGGGCAGAGTTTGCTGTAGTCGTTGGTGACCCCTGGCAGGGAAAAGGTTTGGGGCTGAAACTCACTAGATACATAATGAATGTAGCAAAAGACATGGGTATATCTGAAATTTACAGCAGAGTCATGAAAAACAATACGCGGTCTTTGCTACTAAGTAAAAAACTGGGTTTTGAAAGAAAAGACATTGGTTTAGAATATCTAATAAATAAAAGAATTGGTTAAGTTAAATTTTTTTTATGAAATATGGGTAAAAAAACTATGTATATATCTCGACATAGCGGTGTTCTCGTATTTATCTGATTTAACGATCTTGGTTTTCCAGAACGCTGGATTAAAAACAGGAACTGTGTTTTTTGAGTAGATAGTTTTTCTGATAAGTGGGTTTATTGGTCCAACTCTTTTCATTTCTTGATCAAAATTTTTTTGCTGACCACTCTTTGTTTTTGTTAGAGAGATGTTCACCTCAAGGTATAGTGGACCGGTTATAGGTATAGTAAGTCTTTTTGTGAGATATCCCTCTGCTGTGACCTTAACCTTATATATGCCGGGTAGTGAAACATCCAGAACATAGTATCCTTTTGAATCTGTCTTTGTGGAATAAGAGTTCATGGAGCCTGGTAAATGAGCGGTTAACTCTGCGTTTGCAACACCTTTGCCGGTTTTTGAATTCAAGACATACCCATGGATTCCAAAGAGCTCTTGCTTCGGCTTTGGTTTGCCCACAGGGTTAATGTTTTTCATATGACGTTGATAAATGTTATGAATGTTTTTTGATTTTTCAAAATGGTAATTTTTTGTGAGTGAAAAATCCACAGTCACATACAGTGGAGGCATTGTGACAGCGTTTTTTGTTTGACTGATGTAACCATCTGCTTTTGCGCTTAAACGGTATGTACCTTCTCTGCCAGTTGGTATATCTATCACGTAATAACCTTTAGAGTCGGTGGTTGCTGAAACCGTGAAACCTGTTGCGGGTACGATCTGTTGAGCAGTTACGGTTGCCCCAGATATGCCCTTTCCACCACTTTTTACATGACCTTGAAACCCACCGTTCTGCATGTTTTTAGGTCTTGTGTTGCCTAAATGAGAATCGGCTGCAAAGGCGGCTGTGCTTGTAACCACTATAGTTGCAAAAAACACTGCTGCTATTATGATGCCATATCTTTTCATATCTACTCCCTCTCAGTATTCACTTATTATATTTAAATAACGATTATCAATATATAAATGTTATCTATAAAAATAGGTGTTTAGGACATAAAAATGTAAAAAGGATTAGCTCTCCCTGTTAAGAAACACAGTCTGTGTCGGGAAAGCCATCTCAATACCCTCCTTCTCGAAAGCCTCCTTAATAGCAAAGTTAATAGCCTGCTGAGCATCCATGTACTTGAGATAATCCCGAGTCTTCATATAATAAACGATCTCAAAATTCAAACTATACGGACCAAACTCCTTGAAATGAACCCTATCAAGTCTGTCAACATCAGGCAACTTCTTAGGATCAATAACATTCTTAATTATATCTGGAATCTTCTTAAGCTTCTCAAGAGAAGTGTCATAGGTGACACCAATCGAAAAAGAGATCCTCCGCTTTTTCATCTTCTTAAAATTTCTTATACTAGCTGTTGTAAGTTCCCTGTTAGACATGACTAACTCTTCACCTTGCAGCAACTCGATACGAGTGGATTTAATGCCAATCTTCTTGACGGTTCCAGCATAGCTACCTACAATAATGAAATCTCCAATCTCAAAAGGTCTATCGAAATATATAGAAAAGGCACTGAACACGTCATTGAGTATATTCTGCAACGCCAAAGCAATAGCGATACCACCAACACCAAGACCAACAGCCACACCAGTAAGATCGATATTAAACGCAGAAAGTATAATCAGAAACGCTATAAGATAAATAAAAACCTGAACGATCTTCTTTAAAATAAAAAGAAGATGATCACTCAACTCCTTCCCGCGTTTCCTACTCTTCTCAGCATACCAGACCACAAGAACATTGACAACCCTTGTAACGATGAACGTAACAACAAGGATCTCAATTACTGTAAAAACCTGAGTTAACAAAACCGAATAATCCCTTAAAATAGTCAAAAAATTCAACGCGTGATAAATACCAAAAAGCACAACAACAAGATAGATTGGTTTCTTGACATTACGTAGAATCTCATCATCCAGCTTGGTTTTTGTCCTCTCCGCCCATCTCGTTAAATACTTCTCAAAGACAAGATATACAAACCAACCAATAACTACAGCCACTGCAAACACTATAGCGGAGACGATGAGCTCACCAATAAGAGGACCGGTATTCAACCCCATCCTCTCCAACAGATCGTTTATCGCATTAGCTGCAGACGCTGTAATACTCATAGCAACCACCTAAACACCCACAAAATATGAACCCCTACTTTAACTTTTGGTGTCAGAACTGAAAACCATCAAAAATATTCTCCTCTTCATTCTTACCACTTAACCACGTTGTTATATGTTGTGCAAAAATCCAACCAAAATAGCCCATGAAAAAACCAAAAAAACCACCAATACTTAAGGTGACAATCTGCTGAAGAAAACTATAACTCTCAGTGAAAAACATGACAGTAGTGCTGATTACAATATAAACCAAAACAAGAAGAAGAATCCAACGTAACGCATACATTGTTATTGCAAGCGTTTTTGTCGGAAGTTCCTCAACAAAACCCTTATAGAAACCATCTTTCGAAGTTGAAACATAATAAATCCTCTTAGGTCTCTGTAATCTCACCTTCTTCCTTGGAATAAGCTTACTCTTTGGAACCACCCTTACCCTCCTAACTCAAATATTAGCTCAAATGTTAGAGTGCAAAAAGGTAAATACATAGCGGCTATAAAAATGTAATCACTACAGGATCTCAACGATAGGAATCAGAAACACTTCTTACAACCTTCCTCAGAATCAGATCAGTAAAATATTCGCTTGGTCTACGGAGAGTGAAAAAAAGATGAGCAAAAACATAAGAGTTAAGAAAAAGTCTAGATAAGCTCTTCCTCCAGGCCTTCTCATAAACAGACAAATCCAAGTCCCTATAACCTTCCTTGGAAAACTGGATTATGCACTCTGCAGCAAGTTTACCACAGATCGCAGCTGTTGTATTTCCAGCACCAACGCTAGAGATTATCTGAGAAGCGGAATCACCCACAAGTATACCATGTTTACCATAAGACCTCGTTGGTCTATCAAGAGGAAGATATGCGCCCTTCCACCTTCCCGCATCACTAAACCGACTACGAAAGCGTTCAAAAGCATCCCTGAAATACTTCGTTTTAAAGGCGCCAACGCCTACATTCCAATCCTCTTTCTTCGGAAAAAACCAGGAGTAACCATACGGTACAACATCCTTCTTAAGTTCAACATGGGAACTGGAGGGAGAGAGATCCATCTTAGTCCTTGATTCGACAGCAAAACCCATATGGGGGGGTTTAACGCCCATCCATCTTCTAACGATAGAGTTTGCTCCATCAGCACCAACAACAATATTGGCCTCTATATTGTGAGGCAAAACAACCGGTTTAACCCCTTCGATTCTTTCAACCCTCTGATTCATCAAAATCTCTCCACCTCGTTTAATCACCTGTTTCGCCAGCTCCCTCTCAACCCTTAATTTATCAACAAGGACATAAGGCATATACAATGATACATCACCATGATTAGTGTGAATAACAGTCTCATCAACCTCTCTCTCGACACCAACCTTACTCTCATATAGGTCATCAAAAAAATTATAGCCACGGATGTCAGGTATAACACCTTCACCACATGCCTTCTTGAAAAAATCGTTGTGCTCCTCAAGAAGAACAAAATCCACACCTTCCTCAGCAAGGTACTTAGCAGTCATCAAACCAGCGATTCCTCCCCCGATAATAACAACATCACGATGTTTCATCAAAAAAATAAAGAACATCTGGACTTAAAAATGTTCACGTTTTAGCCACAATCCTAATTATGTCACCATTCTTAAGCTCATAATCGGAACCAACCACTCTATGAGTCCGTGCATCAATGGCTCTAATAAAGCCCTCACCAAGGTCAGTATGTACCTTGTATGCAAGGTCCCTTGCTGTGCTACCCTTAGGAACAAGATAAGCATCCGGTAAAACACGACCCTGTTTATCGGTGAGATGATGCTCATCCTCAACGGGATAAACCACGATAAGGTTCAACAAATCATAAACAACCTTCTCAACACACAACTGGACACCAGTAGAACCATACGGTTCAAAAACATGATCCCTGATATACTCCAAAGCCTTCCTCCGCCCCACGTCAAGCCCACCCACATCCTTTATTTTAAAATCTGATGAACCAGGTAGATAATCAACCAAACCATGATTCACAGCTCTCCTCAGAGCCAGCTCAGCCTCAGCACTCGTAGGTATACCAACATACCCATTACTCTTCAACCTTTTAACAACTTCATCCAGTTTATCCCTAGAAACAAGGTCGCATTTGTTCAACGCTATAATCATTGGTTTAGCCACATGTCTCAACATAAACGAGAGTTTAAGCAGATCATCATCACTCCAAGAGGACGGTTTATCCAACGTAAGAGAAAGCTCAGTGAGTGCATTATGAATATGCTCCTCTTTAATCTTTAAACCAGTTAGCTTTTCAGCCAACATCCTCTCAATCTTTTTTCCCTCAACCTCACACTGCCGAGCCATCCGCTCCCAATCCTTCCTAATGATGCCCATAAACCAGTAACAAATCTCCCTTTCAAGAAAATCAACATCATCACATGGGTCATGGGAACCAACACCACATATATTTCCCTCCTCATCTGTGCCACCAGACACATCAACGACATGGATAAAAGCATCAGCCTGCCTCAAATCATCAAGAAACTTGTTACCCAACCCCTTACCCTTATGAGCATCAGGTACAAGACCAGCAACATCTATAGCCTCAACAGGAATCAAACGAGTACCATTGACACACCGGGAATTATGAGGGTTACAAGTAACGTTGAACTCCTTACAAGGACACTTTGCTCTTACAAACATAACACCACGGTTAGCATCAATCGTTGTAAAAGGATAATTAGCTATCTCAGCTTGAGACTCTGTTGCGGCAGTAAAAAAGGTTGATTTACCAACATTTGGTTTACCAACAATACCAATCTGCATACCCATAAACATCACTCCAACATATGCTCTACCTCATCAACAACATCAGCTCCAACCTCAAAACGTTTAAGTTTCTCATCCAATTTCTCACCTTTGGCGACACCAAACATCACACCCTTCCTACCAAGAATATTGCCCTCAATAGTAGCATTCTTCGAAAGAAAAACCCTTTCGCCAGTTACACCACCATGCACAACACACTCATCGCCAACAAACACATCCTTATCTGAGGAAAGACTACCATGTACCTCAACAGATTTACTTAAATAAATTAATCCCTTTGAGGAGAGAGAACCATAAATTACCGTGTCATCATGGACATGAATATCCCCTAACCCGGTAAAGTTACCCAAAACTCTACATTTTTTTCCAACAACAATAGCCGTGTCAACCTTGGAATGCTGCAAACCAATAACTGCGTTGGCTGGAACAAAAAAGAAAACCTGAGAAACGGGGATAACACCTTCCTGAGTTCCCTCCAACTCAGAGAGTATACGCTCAATCTCCTCACTTCTACCCAACCTGAGAAGCTGCAGAAGATAGATAAAAATGTAGATAACAACAGGTATAGGACTTCTAATGTTAATCCAACCTTTAACCTTAAAACCCTCCTTTATATCGACATCATCCCCAACATCAAGATCACCCTTAGCTGAGAGTTTACCATGAACCACAACCCTTTCACCAAGATAAACACTACCCTTACTATTCAAGTCACCAAAAACCTCAGAAAACATGTCAACATGAACATCACCCTCAGCATCAACAACACCATTTATCTTAGCATGCTCCCCAACAAAAACTCTACCATCTGTCTTAACGCCAAACTCAAGTTTCGCACCATCACTAACAACAACATCCCCATGTGTAACAATAGTATGCTCCTCAAAAACGGTTTCATCTGGAATAACCAATGTTTTTCTGTCAAACGGCATTACTCACACCAAACCTCACAAACGCTATCCTGACAACCACATAAAAGAGTATCCCTCCAAGCTTTTTTTATTGATAGTCCACGTTGCAGTATGTTTTTCAAAAATATTCATCAACACCCAATATACTCTTACATAACATACAATAAATTTTATTCCTACATGGGTTTAATACCCCAGAGCTCTGCTCCAATTGGGATAGCAGATTTTAGGCGATTCTATTTACTTTTTCATCTAACACAGGTTCTTCTGTTTTCTTAAAAAAAGCTTTAACAGAAGGTCTTGTAAGGTAATATATAATCAACAAGTTCATAACAAGTGCAAAAATGTTTAAACTCACAGTATTACCTACACCAGAAACAATTTGTAAAACTATTGTTACAGTCCACGCCCAACTCCTCCCTTTTAACAAGCCATAAGCAACAAACAACGCCACTGGAATCATTATGGTAAAATACATTGTATAAATTTCATTCAACGACGGGTTTTCAGAAAACGTGTAATGAGAACCTAACAAAATCAAGACCAATAAAGCTACCAATGCCGTAAATATATTCAAACCAGCTACGATCGTGATTCCTGTAGGTCTTTTACTCACACTTAACCCAATAGACAAATGAAAATGTTTTATAAAAGAATATATGTTTTTAAGAAATAGGTG
>JAGGZU010000100.1 GCA_021161865.1 Thermoplasmata archaeon | reverse complement strand
TAACAACAAAACCAGAAGTAACTGGAGAAAACATAGATGAAACAAACAATAAAACCATGAATACCGCTAAAACACCATAAACTCCTCTACCAAACATAACGATATATAATAGATTCATCTTGGATAAATATTTTTTGCTACACAAAGACTTAAAGTTTGTTTTTACATTATTATGTGCATGCCAAGGTACAGGTGGTTAAAAAAGAGGTTAAAGGAGATTTCTGAATCTACATCCGTTGAAAAAACTCTTCTAATACTCCCTTTTTTCATCCTTTTTCTAGACTTATACCTGCTCACTCATGCCGTCTATATCCGTGATATATATGTGATTATACCAGCTCTTATTCTCTTTATATTCTCATTGGCTGAAATAATAGTGGCTTTTGATGAAATGCATGAGAGGACTGTGGAAAACATATTGGATCGACGGTTAGCTTCAAAGGTTAGGTCAATAATAAGGGAATCCAATGAGAAGCTAACTGTAAAAAATGTGATGCGTAACTCTCTAGAGAAGTATCCTGAACTCGAAAAACACAAAAAAAGACTGTATCATCTTGTCTGTCAAATACTACCAGAATACAAATCAAAAAAGGATTAAACCTGAAAAACAACCCTGCCCTTTTTTAAAACGGTTCCCACAAGGTTTACACCAAGATGATAAGGTATAAACTTGTGGGAAGGGCAATCAAGTATCAAAACATCGGCCTGTTTCCCAACCTCGATGCTACCTGCTCTATCAGCTTCACCTATTGCATGTGCAGCGTTGATGGTAGATGCTGTCAAAGCCTCAGCAGGAGTCATTTTCATGTAAAAACAGGCTAGCTGAATAACAAACTGCATGTTCTCAGTGTAACAGTTTGGGTTCAAATCGGTGGCCAGCGCTACAGGAACATTAGCATCTATGAGTTCCCTAGCAGGAGCATAGTCCTTTTTCATTAACGAAAACACGGTTGCTGGAAGAATTACGGCAATAACTCCTTTTTTTGCCATCTCTGAAATTCCTTCCTCTGAAACCTCCAAAAGGTGATCAGCGCTCACTGCTTCTACCTCACTCGCCAGCTGTGCTCCACCACAGTTTGTAAGCTCATCAGCATGAATCTTCGGAATCAAACCATGCTTTTTACCCTCCAAAAGTATTCTTTTTGATTGCTCTCTTGTGAAAAAACCTTTTTCGCAAAAAACATCGCAAAACCGAGCAAGGTTTTTCTTAGTCACAACAGGTATCATTTCGTTCACAACCAAATCGACGTACTCCTCCTCCCTTCCTTTGTACTCTTCTGGTACTGCATGGGCTCCAAGAAATGTGGGAACAATGTCAACAGGATGTTTTTTGTTCAACCTGTTATATGCCTCCAATATCTTAATTTCTGTTTCAATGTTTAAACCGTACCCGCTTTTTGCCTCACAAGTGGTGGTACCATACGCGAGCATGGTATCCAAACGTTTTAAAGCCTCTTTCATCAACTCTTCAACGGATGCTTCTCTTGTACGTTTGACAGTGTATCCTATACCTCCACCCATCTCCTTTATCTGGGTATAAGAAAAACCCTTGAGTTTAAGCTCTAACTCGAATTCTCTAGAACCAGAGAAAACAAGATGAGTATGGGGGTCAACAAAACCAGGGACAACGGTTTTACCTGAAGCATCTATGACCCTCTTTGCACTGTAACCGTTGCATTTTCCAACATCAATAATCTTTCCATCTTTTATGGCTATAGATGCATTTTTTATGACTGCTAACTCGTTCATCTCCTCTTTCTTCCGAGGAACCTTCGAACCTTGCAGAGTAACGACTTCACTGGCATTTTCAATCAAAACATCGACATTCTCTGTCATCTTCCCAAACCGTTAAAAGAGGAAGCTTGATTAAGGTTTTGCGGTGAAAACCATGAAAAAACTCGTGGAATGTGTCCCCAACTTCAGTGAGGGAAAAAGAAAAGAGGTTATAGAAGCAATTATTAATGAGGTTAAAAAAAGGAAAGATGTTGAAATCCTGGATTACTCTTCTGATCCTGATCACAACAGAACAGACATAACCTTTGTTGGAGAACCTGAGGCTGTAAAAAATACTGCTCTTGCACTTGCATTGAAATGCGTAGAACTTATAGATATGAACAAGCACAAGGGAGAGCATCCAAGGATGGGAGCGATCGATGTTGTTCCTTTTGTACCAATATCTGGAGTTACGATGGAAGAATGCGTTGAACTTGCTCACAGCTTTGCTAAGGAGTTTTCTGAAAAAACGAATGTACCCTGTTTCATGTATGAGGAGGCTGCAACAAAACCTGAGAGAAAGAACCTTGCTGACGTTAGAAGAGGAGAGTTTGAAGGGTTGAAAGAGGAGATTGGTAAAAACCCTGAGAAAACACCAGATTATGGTCCAAACAGGATTCATCCAACTGCTGGAGCAACAGCAGTAGGCGCAAGATTTTTCCTAATAGCCTTCAACGTTAACCTTGGAACCTCAGACATAAACATAGCAAAAAACATAGCAAAAGCGGTTAGGCACAGCAGCGGAGGTTACAGGTACGTTAAAGCCATGGGTTTTGAGATAAAGGAGAGAGGTATAGTGCAGGTCTCTATGAATCTTGTAAACTACCAGAAAACACCTATGTTCAGAGTTTTTGAAACCATTAAAAACGAGGCAGAACGGTATGGTGTACCGGTCATTGGGAGTGAAATCATAGGTCTTGTACCGATGGAAGCGCTGGTGGATGTAGCAGACCATTTTCTGAGAATTGAGAATTTCTCAGTTGAGCAGGTTCTTGAAAAAAAACTATTATCTTTGGAGTGATAGAAATGAAAAAATTGGTGGATATGGACATAAAATCTTTCTTAGATGAGGTTGCATCAGAGAGCCCCGCGCCGGGTGGCGGGAGTGTTGCCGCACTCGCTGGAGCACTTGGTGCTGCACTATCAGCGATGGTTTGCAATCTAACATTGAACAAGGAGAAGTATGCTTCGGTTCATGATGAAATCGAAGAGGTTTTAGAAAGATGTGAACACACAAGAGATAGACTTCTAGACATTGTAGATAAGGATACTGAGGCTTTCAATAGGGTTATGGATGCTCTGAAGCTTCCAAAAACCACTGAGGAAGAAAAAAGGATTAGAAAGAACAAACTGCAGGAGGCTTTCAAGGGTGCCGCACTTGTCCCACTGGAGACTGCAAGATTATGTGCCGAAATCATAGAGGTCACCAAAACAGTGGCGCAAAAGGGAAATCAGTCATCTATAACAGATGCTGTTGTTTCGGCACTCATGGCTGAGGCGGGTTTCAAGGCAGCAATACTCAATGTAAAAATAAATCTTGCATCGATAAAGGATAAAAGGTTTGTTGAGGACATGGAATATGAGATAGAGTTAATGGAAAGAAATACGGAGGATGGAAGCCGAGAGGTTATGGATTTTGTGAACTCAACGTTTTAACTACGTTGTTCAGATAGGCGATAGGTAAAAGTTTTCTCTTGTGGTTTTCTTTGCAATAATCTTAACCTGTTTTTCAACCGTGTTGTAACCTGGTGCAGAGACTATAACTATGTATCTGCCTGGGTCCAACCTAATGGAGTACCTGCCCTTGTTCAGCAACGGTATTCTTCTACTGTGCACCGTTTTTACAAAAGAGGAGTTATCCATCGAAATCACTGTAATGTTCACACCACCTAAGCCTTTCCTCAAAAGCATTTTGTTTCCATCAATGATTTTTCCTTTGAGAACACCAGGTCGCTCGTATTTCCTTGGCATCAAATTGAATATGAAGGCTGATACATAATCGGATGCAGTGCTGTCATCCCAATCGTAGGCAACAACCGTTATATTGTGTACACCTATCGATCTAACGTTCAACCGGTACTCATAAGGATATATACTGTCGCTACCGAGATACTCACCATCTAGGTAGAAGTCCACTCTCTTAATCCCATGCGGGCTGTCTGCTGACACATTTATTGTAATGGGCCCTATAACAAAGGCGCTGCTTTTGGCTAGCCTTGGTAGACTATAAACATCTTTAACATAGAGGTAACCTGCCTTTGGACGGGTAATCTCTACACTCACTATAGGGGTTGTCACCTCGACAAAATGAGCGACCACATTTTTATCAGAATCCATTATAATCTGAGTGGTTGCACTGCTTCCACTAACGTCGCCACTCCAATGGTCAAAAACATAACCCTCATAAGCATGGGCTGTGAGTGTAACCTCAGTATTATCTTCATAGTAACCACCGCTGGGTGACAGTGTAACATAACCTGAGCCAAGAGGTTCCACATTAGTATATAGGTTGTAATGCTCTGTTGACTCGGCGACAAAGTTAGCGACTATGCTTATATTTGAGTTCATTGTAACATCAATGCTTGGCTCACTCCCGCTTACATCACCACTCCAATGGTCAAAAACATAACCTTCATAGGCATAGGCTGTGACTGTTAACTCAGTGCCCTCCTCATAGATCCCACCAGATGGAACAACGTAACCTGCGTAGTCGGGAGACACCAACACTTCAAGGATGTAATACTTTGATTCACTCCCACTTATATACAGTGAGGAATGATAGATAATCTCATTGGTTGGAATCCAAACAACATCAACGTACACAGTACCATACAAACCAGCATCTGTTATATTAACAACATCACCGGCCTCTACAACCCCAGACATAGCAATATACGCTGGACCATCAGTATCATTATAACACTCTATACTCACATTATCCCAGGAGATACCAGATGGAGACACAGAAGCAACAGTAATAGTATCAGCAACATCATCTGATATAAAACCTATAGATGGTGTCTGACTTTGCTCAATAATAACCAGGTAACCCATTCCCTTAGTTATTGTGAAGTCGCTGTCTAAACTATCCTCATATGACAACCATTTTTGGTTTACAGCATCCCATATCGACACGTTTGTACAATCCTCTACACTGCTCATAACAGATGATGCAGTTGTGTTAACATCCTGATACCAACCTAAGAGGTTTACACCCTCATGTAGTTCAACGTCAACACCGCTTAGTGGATCACCTTCAACAACAAATGTTGTGTCACTGTTTACATTAACAAAATATCCAACACCAAACTCTATATCAAAATCATCTTCAGGTGGACTTGTTCCAGGGATGTATGAGTCAAAACCTTCTTTACTCTGATTCCATCTAGCTATAGTTGTACACCCAGAAATATTTTCAGCAAGTGTTGCAGCCGTGTAATAATGCTCAACAGGTATAGTTATAAGATTCCAACCATCATACAGCTGTATCTCGAAACCGTTTATTGGTACAAAACAAGCGACTATATTTTTATCTGAGTTCAAGGTTACCTGCAATGGGTTAATGTCACCAGTGACGTCGCCACTCCAATGATCAAACCTGTAACCATCATGTTCATCGTCAACCTGAACAGTAACATCGCTTCCCATGTAGTAAACCACGTGAGGTCGTCCATCTGTCGGTGTTAAAACAGCTACAGGCTCAGGATCCAACTTAAACACATCCAATGCAAAACCAAAAGGATCTGTATCAAGAGTAAGCTCTACTCGTTTAAGTATTGAAAAATAGTCGTCGCTAAAATCAAAATAAACAATAGGTTTTGGACCCTCCGCCACCAGAGTAAGTTTTATTTTGTAATCCGTACCACTTTCAACGTTATCTGGTATAACCCAGTCGTACTCGTCAAGAGTGATATCGACATTGTCTGCTATATCCAAGTACTTTTGACCACCCTTATAAAGATCGATGTCAAGATAAAAATCTATCAAAATCGGTGAATAATCATCTAATGCAGTTGGAACAACATACGGTATATAATGCTCCCAGGTTATGTTACAGTAGTCTCCTGGCTCAAAAATCTCGCCGCCATTTGGATATGTTAATCTAAAAAGCATCATCTGCATGGTGACGTTTAGGCGGATAACTATCTCTCCACTGCCATTGTTGGAGTTTATATGTAGATAATACTCGTGTTCACCTATAGCGAGATACCTTGCGTCAATCGTTATTGTTACACTACAATGTTCCCCGCCACCTAAATTTCCAGAGACAGGGGTTATTGAAAAATATGTTGAGTCAGCCAAGGGTTTATTTATTGAGAAACTGAGTGGACCTCCACCTGAATTCCAGACATCCACGGTTGTACTCACTACGGTTCTTGGAACCTCACCAAAATCATACTCGGTTGGGCTGTACGAAAGAACAGGGTCAACTCCGTGGACAATATTAAACGTGAGATAACCCGAAGGAGGATAATACAGTATGCCGCTCCATGGTTCTATTATATTCACACCTGCGCTAAGACCATTTACAGGTTCGCCGTTTATAGGTTCAAAGGGAACATTTGAGACGTACCTTGCTTGGATTTGGTACTCTCCGGGTTGCGATAAATCATAATGAGAACCCAAGTTTATACTCACACTCTTTGATTCACCTGGTCTAAGGGTTATAGTCGTTGTGGTAGCTGGTTGTTCCCTAAAATGGAACGTTCTACCATCAGGTGTTAAAATTTCAAAGTCAAGGGTCTTTAGGCTGAAAGAGAGATCGCTTACAATTACAGAATAAAATACAAGGTTTGTTAGTGTAGCTGTTACAGTAACCGGTTCACCTGACACGAAGGATCCATCCATAGATATCTCAAAACTAACCGGTGCAGGTTGACCGGGTACAACTATGATGTCAACATTGTATTCTATTGACACATCTGGTGGTGTACCCGGTTTGACGTATTCCAACGAAATAGAGGTATTTCCTTCTGTTTTTGCAGAAAATATCCAGTATTCATCTGATGCAGCACCTACACCACCGTTTGGGTTGGTTATCACATAATGGTTTGTTAAATTGAGTATGGACGTATCATATTCTAGATTATCCCAGTGGTAGCCCGTCGACGGGTTGGTTTTTAAATGTAACATTAACAACTCTCCAACATACAGATATACTGTGTCACCATTGTTTGTCTCATTTATCTGTTTGAATCTTGGTAATGGTGGAGGTGGTAGGGGTCTCACGTCAGGGTCACTGGAGGCAGCTGGTACTGCCAGTGCAGATATAGATAATGCGACCACCATTGCTATAGCAAATATTTTGTTTTTTGTGTTCATGAATTTTTCCTCCGAATTTAATCTTACTTTATAATTTAATAAAAT
>JAGGZU010000037.1 GCA_021161865.1 Thermoplasmata archaeon | reverse complement strand
TATATATATTATATTACATGATAGATACTAATACTGCTCCGGTTATCGCTACTTTCATAGACAAAAGAGGCTGCTTTTACTATAGAACAAATGAGAGAGGTCATCACTTTCACACATTCAAAATCTCAACCGTTGACGCCTCAATAATCCGTTTACTTTACCGTCTCACAAACATGGGTCATGTAAAGGAGAATACCAACAGCAATGGTAAGATAACATACACATGGCTTGTCCACAGCAGGTCAGAGCTCTACCATTTACTAACCAACGTCATTCCCTACCTGAAAAACAGACGCAAAGAAGCTGAAGAGATGCTGGAGTTTCTGAAATACAAGAGAAGGCAGCATAGGTTCACACCAGAGACTGCAAGAGCAGCAGTTAGCAGACGATATCAACCATCAGCTAAATAATGGTTTTTTACCCTTTTTTCTTTTAGGCGAAAAAAGTATAGAAAACGCAAAAATCAATGAGGAAACAACCACGATTGCAGCACCTATAGGTAGATTCCATTCCAGTGACACAAGGAAACCAAGGAGGCAACTAACCACACCTATAAATGGTGAAGCCAATGAAATCTTCTTGAAATCAAAAAACAGTTGATAAGCGGTTGAGGTTGGATTAACTATGAGAGCAAACACTAGGAGCCCTCCAACAAGCTTAAGTGAAACCGAAACCGTGAAGCCAACAAAGAACAGTATGGCGAAGAAAAACATCTTTGTGTTCACACCGGATGCTTCTGCAAGCTTCCTATGAAATAGCATGGCTGTAAGCTCCTTGTAAAACAGTATGAAGAATAGCAGCATGACAAAGGAGAGTAAAACCAGAAGAAAAAGGTCATTGAGGTTTATCATAAATATGCTTCCCCATAGTATGCTCAAGGCTGCACCTGTTGCCGCATTCCCAGGAATCATGTTTAGGAATATGAATGCAAAGGCTATCATTATTGAGAAGAGGAAACCGATAACCACGTTGCTTTCAAGTTTAGCTTTCTCTGAGAGTGGACCGAGAAAGAGGGCTGTAGCAATTGAGAAAACAATGGCACCAAACATCGGGTCAACGTTGATGAGGAGACCAAAGGCTGCTCCAGCAAACGCGGCATGGGACATGCAGTAACCGATGGAGACAAGGTTCATCCTGACAACAAAAACACCTATTGTCGAGCATGATAACCCAGCAAGTATCGATCCAAGCAATGCTGTTATGAGGAGAATGAGAGGAAGCTCAATCATGTTTTTTTCCCCGTTGCCAGAGCTGCTGAACTATGGATGAGGAGAGCACGGTTTCGAGTTCACCCTGACACACTATTCTCCCTTGATCCAGTACAATGGTTCTTGTGCATGCCTCAGGAATCGCATTGATGTCATGTGATACAAAAACCATTGTTAAACTCCGTTCGATGTTTAATGTGGTTAACAGATCACTCACCCTTTTTCTACTGCTAACATCAAGGTTGGCAAATGGTTCATCAAGAAGCAGCACATCAGGCTCTTGGGTCAATGCTCTAGCTATAAGCACCTTCTGAAACTCCCCTCCTGACAGCTTTCCAACCGCTCTATCTTTGAACCCTTCTATTCCCAGTAACTGCATGTTGCTGAAGACTCTCTCCCAGTCTCTCTGGTTGGGAAACCTCAGCAACCCTATCCGCCCTGTTCGTCCCATCATAACAACGTCCTTAGAGAGGAAGGGAGTCAAGGAGTCTATCTCAAAGTTTTGTATAACATAACCTATTTTTTTTCTAATCTCCAAACCATGTGTTTTCACGTTTTTACCAAAAACCCTAACAGTGCCGGAGGTCGCAGGGAGAAGCCCGTTTATGGTTTCAAGAAGCGTTGTTTTCCCTGCACCATTGGGCCCTATAACAGCCACAAACTCCCCCTCATCTATGGAGAGTGTTATATTATGGAGTGAGGGTATGCGTTCACCCTCGTATATGGTACTTACGTTATCAAGTTCGATTACCGCTCCCATTGAACCTCATCTCAAAAAGTTCTTCATCAGACCTGTTAAACAGGTTCTCGGTGACATCTTTTTGGTCCTTAAACGCTTTTTCGATTTCCTTTATTACGTCTTCTTTAATAGATATGTGAAGTGTTTTTCCGTTTTTATCTGTGAACCTTGCAGCAGGTTGATGTTCATCTATAACGTTAACATTTCCTTTTCCTAGAGTGCATCCTGAGGATAGCTGTACACCATCTATGATGCATGACACCGGTGGTTTTGTGCCGGTTAATAGGGTAACGTTTTTCTTAAAAGGGTCTTCTCCAAGGAATCTATTTGCTATTTTTCCCATTCGGTAACCAAGTACAACGTATGGGCCAAGGTGTCCATGGAACCGTTTTATCATTTCTAAAGTCTCGTTCATGTCGTTGCCCTCTTATTTCTTTTTGTACATTACCCCAAGTATTATGGAGAGCAGTATAAACATTAAAGTGGTTGTTAGGAGAAGGTTTCGCTGTATTTCCAGTGAGTCGATGTTTTTTTGGAGACTCTGAATCTCTCCTTGTTTGTAGTCAAACAAGGCTATTCCGTTTATGGTTTGATTGGCATTGTAGCTAATCATTTCAAGGTAGCTGTCTGTGTCTGGTACCGCACCTGGAAAGTTTGTCAACACTACATGGCTTACTCCTGCATCTGATGCGAGTTTCGATCCAAACTCAACTCCGCTTTGCAGATTATCTATGATTGCGCAGACCCCTTTTTCCTGCAGTGCCTGGGTTACGTTAAGTATATCCTGCGTTGACATTCTCTCAGGTGGTTTGTAAGAGTATGTTACGTTAAGACCAAGCCATTGTATGAATTCTTTTTGCCATTCCATGCACACAACCTTTCTACCAGTGTATCCTTTTGTGGAGACGAGGCTTTTTATCTGTTCAGCGGTTGAGTTTATCTGGTTTAGGTATGCTACTTTTTTTTCTTTGATTGTTTCGTTATACTCTGGTAGAGCAATGGAGAGTTCTGTTGCTATTTGTCCAACGTATGTTTCTGCACCCGCTGGTATGTTCCATTCCCCTAAACCCTGGCAGGTTATCTGTGTGCAGGAGGGGTTGTATTCTAATAGAGAGTGTAGCCATTGCTCCCAGCCCAGTGAGATTATGATGTCTGCGTTTGTTACAAGTTGTACATCTTTTGGTGATGCATCAAAATGTGCTGGGCAGGAGCCAGCGGGCATGATGTATGAGATGGTTACATTTTCAGGTAAAAGGTTTTTTGTGAAATCAGCGAGTATTGAGTTGGTGCAGACAATGTTTACGTTGTTGTCTGCGTTTGCTGATTGACTATTTATAGTTGGCAGGGTTGTTAATAGTAGTGCACATATGTATAGTGTGGTGAATCTTATTCTCTTCATCTAGCTCCCCTTTCAGTAACATTTTTTTGAATTTCGTAGCACTGAAAGGTTTTTTTCCATAAAAAGGTTGTGAGTGTTAGAGTGTTAATTGGATGGGGGCAAAGAGGTGGGGAGAGATGAGGAGAGGAGGTTTAAAAAACTCGAAACCCCCATCCAATCTTCATCACGTATATTATATATCAACAATCTAATATATAAATATTTTTATTTTTATTTATATATTGGAATCAAAAAACCTTTTTCTCAAACCTATATAAATCAACAACCACTCTCTCAAGCCGTTTCTCATGAAAAAAGAACTGCCTGGGTATCTCAAAAGACACAGTTTCAAAAACCTCTACTTTGAACCCCAGTTTTTCCACAAACCGTTTGATAAACCCTCTAACCTCATCTTGAGCAAGATGAACAGAATAAACAACATCCGCTTTCTCACAAGCCTTCTCAAGGAAAGGTCTATCCGCATTTTTGTTTTGACAACCAAAGGGAGGGTTCATAACAACCGTATCCACCTTTTGATCAAAAAAAGATACATCCTTTTGAACAAAAACAATGTTGTTCACCTCAAGGTTTACTGCATTCCGTTCAGCCACCCTTAGAGCATCAACATCACAATCTAACGCATAAACCTTTTTTGCACCTAACAACATCGCTCCTATTGCAAGTACTCCTGTTCCTGTCCCCAGGTCTCCAACAGTTTTCTCAATTATGTCCCCTCTCAAGTATGCATTCCAAAGTAGTTCAGCAGCAACATCACCAGGCGTAACGTACTGCTCCAACTCTACCTTAGGGTTCTTAAAACGTTTGAGCTCTGACAGTATTTTTGCAAGCTGCTTCTTTTTGAAGGCCATTTATGGGAAAAAGAACAGTAGGTATTTTTAAAACCTTCTCCACCCTCATGTTTTATTGTTTCCAGTTTTCAACGGATTCCTCAATCAACAGTTCACTTTCCTCCAAAACCTCCTCAGTGACGTCACCGAAACCCGCTCTTGCGATAGCAAAAGGTATACGACGAATATAATCACCCATCCTAAGATCCCGCCTCAGACTGGTTGACTGATACCTTTCAACAATCTCTGAGGCCTTCTCGATATATCTATCGATACGGTCATCTGAAACCTTTATCACTGGTTTATGCATCCTCGCCTGTTTAACCCATTGATCATAGTACCTTGGTTTTTGTCTGATCTCTGAGCCACCAAAAAACTTCTCCTTGAAAAGCTGTTTCCGTTCATCCTCACTGATGTTTTCTGTTTTAACAACCAAGGCAAACCTGCTTACAAGAAGAGGAGGAAGCGCTATGTTGCCTAACGGTTTCCCACGGAATACACCTTCACGTGGGTTAGCAAAAGCAAGCATAATAAAACGGCTTGTAATTTCGGTATGCAACCTAGATGAATGCACACTGCATCTTCCATTGGAAAGCAGCTCATAGCAGTACTCAATATCGCTCTCCGGTATCTTGTCAAACTCATCCACCAACACCACCTTGTTATGTGCATGAGGAAGAGCACCGAGGTCACCAGTTCCCATGTGACAAACCAGTCCTGCTCTTGTTGTGTTTGCACCAACAATAGAGATGTCGCTGAAGGACGACTCAACAATCTCCTTAGCAAGGGTTTTACTACTCCCCGGTTCACCAATAATAAGAGTATGCACAGGTTCATCAAAGGTTGAAAACAAACTCACAGAAATCGCTTTCTTCATAAGCTCGTTGCCCTTGATTTCACTGAAAACATTCTTCCAGAAGCCAGTGAAACCACGTTCCATAGCAAAACCCTTGATCTCATCTGCAGGGAGAGAAATACCCTTCTGTTCCAACTCCTCCTTTCTCCGCTGCAAGAGTATCTTCCGCTGAATCTCCGCCTGCTCAACAACATGTTTGAACGCTGGTGTACGCCTAAAAAGAATAACCATGTTTTCCTTTTCAGAAACCGAAACAGCACCAGGTTGAACGTCATACACCCCTAAAACAGAGAGGAGAGAGCGTTTCACAGATCTATCCAACGTTTTAACAGCAACTTTTATCTCCCTCTCATCTATCGTTATATCCTCTATGTTCCGGTTTGCCAAAATATTATGTGCTCGTCTTATAAGATGCTCGCCTTTACTCCGCCCCATCCCAAGCTGCTGATGAGTGAGCAAGGCAATCTGTTCAAGCCTGGTTATACCCATGGACTCAAGCTTCTTCCTATCCGCAGGAACCACACCAAGGATATCAAGGTCATCGGTCATGGTAAAACCACTTCAACACCACCTAAAATAAATAGTTTTCCTCTATCTGATTGAGTTTAACTGCGATGTAGCAGATAATCAACCCAATGAGCATCCTGATTAGACGCATGAAATGGTCGAAAAACAGTTGTTGATTAGAAGCATGCAGATAAACCAGTATAGAACCAACTCCGTCTATTATGTAAACACCAAGACACCAAGAGCCATTAAAACCAATGAAAGCTTCATGTTTGCAGGGTAAATTTTCGTGTTTCATATTTTTTTTCTAAAAAATCTTTTTTTTAAAAAACCTTAAAAGGTTTCATTTCATTCTGTAACTTAACTTTGCTTAAACTACTAGGAGTGGGATGAAAGTGTGTAAGAAACAGAGTTATGTTAAAAGCATTCTTTTGTTGACCGTGTTTCTTGGAATAATGGTTTTAACGTTTACAGCAACCTTTGTGTCAAACGCAATAATTGGTGTTACTGAGTGGGAAGGTGATACCAGTGCTGATAACGATTTTGTGAATACTTCAACCAGTGAGTTGTACTATGGTAACACTGTGACGATTCAGTTTAACAAGACTGAGTTGAATGATTTTGGTAGCAGCAACTATTACTTGTATTACCCTGTTTATAAGGGAGTATCTGGTGTTACTGGTTATGAGTACAATATTACTTGGACTAAGTGGGGTGAGCTTACTACGGAGGGTAAAGCTGAGAACGTTAACCTCAATGTGTCTGGTCTCTGGTTTGTATCGGATCAGTTCAGCATTGACAAAACCAATTTGACTGCTATGCAAGTTCATAACGCTGTTAACGGTTGGCAGGATATTGTGGGTTGGTTCTGGGTTAACTCAACAAAATATTATACTGTAACGGTTTCGCCATCCACAACATACTATGATCACAACGACACCATAACAGTCACAGTAAAACACAATGGAGTACCCGTCAGTGGTGCATGGTGCGATATAAGGAAGAGTGATACTGGTGAGTTGATAAGACATGAGTTGATGGATTCTGGTACTTGGACGTTTAACCCGTATGATTATACTCACAGTTATGGTGCTGGTGTTTACAATATTATTGTTTACAAGGATGTTGATGCCACGGTTCTTACTTATGGTGCTGAGGGTGGCAGTACTGGTTACAATAACTCGTTTGGTAACACTAGTGTTTGGACTGATATGTATATTCGTAACTCGACTGGTGTGACCGGTACAACGAATGAGGCAACCTATTACTGGGATAATTGTGGTCCGTTTGATCCACCAGAGTACACCGCGCAAACCGCTAGTTTAACTGTACTCTCAAGTTCATCAATCAATGTTGTGGTTGATGATGACGCTGACCCAAACTGGTATAACGCTACGCAGGTTAAAACAATTCAGGAGGGAATCAACAATGTCAGTTCCGGTGGAACAGTTTTTGTTTACAGTGGAACATATTATGAGAATGTTGTTGTAAACAAGTCAATAACACTTCAAGGTGAAGATAGAAACATGACGACAATAGACGGAAACGGCCTGGGAGATACTGTGAATATCACCGTAGATGGAATAATAATAGAGGGATTTACCATCACTCATGGAAACGTCTCCTCTGTGAAAGTATATCATGCCAGTAACGTAGGGATATTAAATTGTAGCATTTCGAATAGTGATTTTGGTTTATTTCTATATTATTCGTCAAACAACACAATCTCAAACTGTACCATCTGCCTAAATAGGGAAAGAGGTTTAGCAATCATTTATTCTTCATCAAACAACATTGTTTCCAACTGTGGTATATTCTCAAACATCTGGCATGGCGTTGAGGTTTATTCCTCATCAAATAATACAATCCTTAATTGTAACATTTCAGACAACAGGCATAATGGTATATATGTCCAGTTTTCATCAAATAATACTTTCACTGGTAACATCATCGAAAATAACAGTGAATGTGGTGTTGAACAATTTCATTCAAATGACAACATCATATACAACAACAGTTTCATTGAAAACAACCGTAGCATATATATCTTTGGTTTCTCAAATAGAAGTCAGATATTTTACAACAATTTTATAGATAATCTTCAAAAACCTTATGATGAAGGCATTAATTCGTGGTACAATGTCATTACATCAGCTGGCAACTACTGGAGTGATTTTGATGAACCTAGTGAGGGCGCCTACGACAACAACAGTGATGGCATAGTGGATTCACCTTACAACATCAGCGGTGGCTCTAACCTAGATATGTATCCGTTTATCAATGAAAGTCTCTGGGAAACACCTTCTGTATCGTTTGTAGTGGATAAAACTCAGAGAACATTGACTGTGTTATCAGTAGATAATCCCTACACACTTTGGGATCACATTGATGTCACTGGTTTATGCAACACTTCTGGGCTCAGCGGGTATGTTACCGCTGGAGATCAAATCACTGAATGCCATGGTGCTATAACTGTAGTTTACAAACCAGTAAACGAGCTCCTAGATGTATTTAATTTCCCGTTAACCTATTTTGTTGATGATGATTTTAATATGTCAACATCGGGTTGGCATACCACAAAATGGTCAAATATTCAGGATGCTATTAACAATGCCACAGATGGGGACACTGTTTTTGTTTATAATGGCACTTATTACGATAACCTGATTATAAATAAAACCATTAACCTCGTTGGTGAGAATAGAAAAACTACGATTATTGATGGCAACCAGAGTGAAAATGTCATTAGAGTCACCGCCGACTGGGTGAACATCAGCAGTTTCACTATACAAAACGGCAGCGGCGGTTTTTTTGGTATTAGCACAGGCGTGAATGTAGAAGCAAATCATACTTCTATACTCAACAACCTTATAACCAACAATACTGGTTTTTTCAATGCATATGGGATTTATATTGATTCATATAACAACAACACCATCTATGGAAACACGATCGTAAACAATGGCGAATATGGAATATATCTTTACAACAGTAGCAATAACAACATCAGTAACAACAAAATATTTAACAACTCAGACGAAAGCTTCTCGCCTTTTATTTACGGATACGGTGTATACTTGCGTTACTCTGATGGAAACACGATAATGAATAACTTTATTTCAAATCAAACATCTGGAGCCATATATTTGTACCACTCTTCAAATAATACAGTAAAAAGAAACGAAGTGTATGCGGAAGGAGGAAACACTGGTACGGTTTCAATTAGAGGAGTGTATTTAGATCATTCACGTAACAACACATTTGTTGAAAACAGTTTTGTTAACTGTAGTATGTTTCTCAACTTTAATTACGTTAATGTACATGAACTACAGTTTTTTATTCAAAACATTGAAAACAACACTGTTAACGGTAAACCCCTCTATTATTATAAGAATCAGAGTGGTTTCTCTGTTCCCAGTGATGCTGGAGCAGTAATTGTTGTTAACTGCAGTAACGTAAGCCTTGACTCCATTGGAAACATTTCTCACGTGGACGCAGGGGTTCAGATTATATATTCAGATGATGTTGAAATCAACAACTCTAGGATGGAAAACTCTAGTATGGGCATCGTCACGTTTTTTTCAAATAACACCAGAGTGAACAACAATACATTATCAAATAACCTTATTTCTATATACAATTGTTTGTCATCTAATGCCACATTTTCAGATAATGATATAGGTGATAGTTTGTATGGTTGTTACATACTTCTATCAAACGATACCCTTGTTTTACACAACAACATCCACAACAACACCTTAGGTGTCATTATTTACATTTCTATAGGCAACAATGTAAGTAATAACATTTTTTTCAACGACAGCATCTCTATCCGAGGGGAGGACATCAAACAGTACATTCACATTATTGAAAACAACACTGTTAACGATAAACCATTTTATTACTACAAAAACCAGAGTAGTTTTGCTGTACCAGAGGATGCCGGTGGTGTTATTCTTGTTAACTGTACAAACGCAACAGTTCAAAACCTAAACATGTCTTATATAGACATCGGGGTGAACCTTGCTTATTGTCAAGGAACACTGATCAGAAACAACAACATAAGTAATGCTCTTTTGGCTATGTTTCTGTATCACTCAAATAACAACACGTTGTATAATAACGATATACACAACAACAGTTACAACCAAAGCAACAGTTATAGCATTAATATATACAGCATAGGTCTGTATTTATATTATTCAACTAATAACTCTATATTTTGTAACAATTTCACAGACAACTACTATGGTGTAAGTGTCAGCGGCTCAGATAACAATAGTTTTTATCACAACAACTTTATTGACAATACGTTGAATGC
>JAGGZU010000063.1 GCA_021161865.1 Thermoplasmata archaeon | reverse complement strand
CTCATGGGTTTGGATGAAAAAGGTATAGCAGCATCAACAGGTTCAGCCTGTTCATCCAAAAAACTACAACCATCGCATGTGCTACTTGCTATAGGACTTGACCCAGTTGAAGCACATGGCTCGCTTAGGTTAACCCTTGGAAGGGAAAACACAGAGGAAGAGATAGATTACGTGATTGAGGTGCTTCCAAAGGTTGTAGACAGGCTAAGGGAAATTTCACCCCTATGGAAAAGTGGTTGAAATGTGCGCCGCAATGTACAGCAAAAAAGTGATCGAGCATTTCAGAAACCCAAGGAACATGGGTGAGATAAAAAACGCTGATGGTGTTGGAACCGTTGGCAACCCTGTGTGTGGAGATACAATGACGTTATACATCAAAGTCAAGAATAACAGGATAACAGACATTAAATTCAAAACCTTTGGATGTGCAGCGGCGATAGCAACAAGTAGCATGATAACCGAGCTTGCAAAGGGAAAAAACCTTGAAGAGGCGGAGAAGATAACAAGAGACGATGTTGCAAATGAGCTAGAGGGTTTACCGCCGATAAAGATGCACTGCTCTAATCTAGCGGCTGATGCATTGAAAGCAGCAATAGAGGATTACAAAAAGAAAAAAATGAGGTGAAAAGTAAATGGAAACGTACATTGAGATAAACGGATGGCAGGCGAACATAAGATTCTCATCCTCCCATGTTATCCCGGAGTACGAGAAATGTGGTAGACTGCATGGTCACACTTATGCAGTACATACAAAGATATGGGGACAGAAGGATGAGAGTGGGATACTCGTGGATTTCTCGGTTGTAAAAAACATTTTAAGAGAGATAGCAAAGGATTTGGATCACAGAGTGCTTATCCCAAACAGGTACAAAGGCGTTAAGGTGGATGATGCTGAAAACCGTGTAGAGCTGAAAAACAATGGTAAAAAATATGTTTTCCCAAGGGAAGACTGCATACTTCTACCGCTTGACTCTACATCCGTGGAGAACCTTGCAGAGTACATACTGCAGAGAGTCCTGAAAAAAATCCCATCAAAAGGGGGAATAAAAGAGATTGAGATAGGAGTTGATGAAGGACTTGGTCAGGGTGCAAGAGTGAGAAGGAAGCTAAGATGAATGCTGTAGTGCTTCTCTCAGGTGGCCTGGATTCATGTGTTGCAGCAACAATAGCTAAAAGAGAATATGGTGAACTCTCTGCTCTCACCTTCTCATATGGTCAGAGCCATGAAAGAGAGATAAAAAGTGCAAAAAATGTAGCAGGGCATTTAAAGATAAGGGAGCACAAGGTTATTTCCATTGACAGCTCCATCTTTTCCAAATCGTCGCTTGTAGGGAAACCAACGCTTATACCTCAGAGAGAGCTGGAGGAGATAAAAGAGAAGGAGATACCCTTAACGTATGTGCCTGCAAGAAACATTATATTTCTCTCCTATGCCTTAGCATATGCGGAGAATAGCGATGCAGACGCTGTGTTCATAGGTGCTAATGCTATAGACTACTCTGGTTACCCCGACTGCAGACCAGAGTTCATAGAGGCATTTCAAAAGGTTGCTGATGTTGGGACAAAAAAAGGTGTTGAGGGAAAAAGCGTTAAAATAAAGGCACCCTTGATTCATATGACGAAGGCTGAGATAATAAAGAAAGGGATGGAGATTAAAGCACCATTTCATCTCACATGGTCATGCTACAGAGGTGGAGAAAAAGCATGTGGTAGATGCGACTCCTGTTTACTGAGGTTAAAAGGTTTCCAGGAAGCAGGGTTCAAAGATCCAGTAGAATATGAAAGTTACCCGAGTTGGTATAACCCTCTTCAGCGTTAAACATCTAAGGGAGGTTTTTCATTTTGAGTGCTATAGTAGTAAACCGTGAAACCCGCTGGACCTGTGAAGATTATAAGGACAATCCAAAGCCAGAGATTTTTAGTCTTCCAGTACCTGCCGTCTATGTAAACCAATGCCAAAACAGAGACATGCAATATACTGGTGAGAATCAACATCAAAACATAGATGCTGAAAATGCCTGAGATTGATGCAAACATGTTACATGTCTCTCTTATGAACAACGGCGTCATAACAAGATCTATGGCAAGTACAAACCAGTATAGTATCATCGTTGATTTAAGCACCTCCAATCTTGAAACCCTATCGGTTTTAAGTTTACCTATCCAACCCTTTCTTTTCACCGCCGTAGCACCTTTTTTCTCCCTGATGTAATCCCTTATATCGAAGGACAATGGTATTGATATCAATATCGTGATTGATAAAGCAAGACATACCCAGCAGTCGCACTCAACGTACTGTGCGGTTCCAGTGAAAAGCAGTTTAAGTGCACCAAACCATGGTAACTCACCCTGAGCCTTTCCTATAACCCATTCCAGTTTAACAGGCTCCTCACAGATTCTTGCCATAGGATGTTGATCAGGGAACTCGTTGTTGTCTCCCTTTGTGATGAAACCGGAGTGATCCGGTTGATAACCGTAGAGGTCAAGCTCAGGTATCGTAACACTGGTTGCATTCCTTATCCCATACTCCTCCACAGTATATGTATGGGTGGTTTCATCATACTCAACCCAGCACATGGCTCTATGAATAATTGGTAGCACATCGGTTCTTCCAAGTGGTTTGTAGATTATAACGTCACCATAGTCACCGTAGGTTTTGTAACCATCTGGACCAACAAATCTTCCACCGCCAAATTTACCGCCATGTGTCACGACATCGCTTACACTGTGAACTGCTTTAGCGAGCACAATATCTCCGGGATCAATGGTGCCGATTCTACCGAAGGGCTCGTTGTCATGCATCATACTTCCAGACTCTATGACCACAAGAGGTGGTGACCCCGGGAAAGGCTGACCAGAGTAAATCCAGATCGAGCCCATAACCCCACCCAATATCAATATCGCGACAGCCATCTCAACAACTATAGAGGGCACCTTCTTTTCTACCGAGTCAAGCAAAGCCATAAAAACTCACCGTTTCCTACTGAGTGTAAACCTTTTTTTAACCACCATCTTCAAGGGGGAGCCGCATACAGGGCAGGAAGACATATACTCCTTAAATACTTTTTTGCATCCAGTGCATTGATAAACCCACACAAACCTTTTACTTATACCATTTTGAGAGACACCTTCATACCTGATTCCAAGGAAATCAGCAACGTTCTGTATGGAATAATCATCTGTTAAAATACATACGTCACCCTTTTTTTTCAAATCAACGGCGAGAGCCAACAACTCTTTGTCAACCTGAGAAAGCCTTCGCATATCCCCACTTTTCCCAGCTGCATTCTCAACAACCTCCACCCCTTCCTTGGATGGTATAAAAACCTGAAGCCCTTTCTCCATCAGATACTTGAAGATCCTGTAGTCCTCCTCGTTTTTGGCAACCTCTTTTTCCACAGAAGGTACAGTTACCATATTTCCTTCAGACAGAGTGATGGGTTTACCAGACAAAACAGCTGAGGAGTCAAGTACAAAAACCGTCATCCTTCAACCCTTCAACACATTAAGGAGTTCACCTATAGTGACATTTTTTTGTTCACCTGTTTCCATGTTTTTCACCGTCACCGTATTTGTTTCTCTTTCTCTCTCCCCGATGATAACAACATTCTCAGCTTTCCTACTGTTCGCGTACTTCAACGATTTGGCAATACTTCTCCCAGTTAGATCAACATCCACAGGGATTTTAAGCTCTCTACACTTCATAGTAACCTTCAAAGCATAAGGTAGAGAATCGTTATCTATGGGAACAACATAGGCTCTCAACCGTTCCTCTGGAAAACTGTAACCCTCGTTTTCAAGAGCGACAACTGTTCTATCAAAACCAACCGCGAAACCTGCGGTTGACACCTGTTTACCTCCAAAAAGCGGCACAAGATCGTATGCTCCACCGCCACACAACTGTTTCTCGGCGCCAAGCGCAGGTACTTCAATCTCAAAAACCATGCCCTTATAGTAATCAAGCCCTCTCACAATGGATGTATCAACCATGTATTTTTCTATGCCAAACGTTGGAAGGAGAGAAAGCATCTCCTCAAATGGTTTAATTAGATTGTCATCATCAACAAACCCTTTTACCTCATCAACGTCACTGCAGTTTAAGAAGCCCAATAAACTACCTATCTGCTCCCCTGAAAAACCCTCTTTTCTCATAAAGACCTCAAGTTCATCAAACTGTTTTTTGTCGATAAAAGGAAACAGTTTTTTCCTAACCTCTTCTTTAATGTTGAGGTTATCCAAAACCCTAGAGATGAAATCAAGGTTTCCAATCCTTAAAACAATGTTTTTCAACCCCACGTTTTTCAACAAAACCCATGCTAGAGCTACAAGTTCAGCGAGAGCAGCAGGTGAATCACAACCTATCAGCTCACAACCTGCTTGCATGAACTCCCTGTACCTACCCTTCTGAGGTCTATCATATCTGAAACAGTTTCCGAAATAAAAAAACTTCAAAGGCTTTGGATCCATCTGAAGTTTCTCCACATACATACGTATAACAGGTGCGGTCAACTCTGGACGAAGAGCTAAATCCCTTCCACCCTTATCCTTAAAAGCATACAACTCGTCGACGATTCCTTCACCAGATTTTGCTGTAAAAAGCTCCAGATGTTCAAACGTCGGCGTCTGCACCTCACTGTAACCAAAGGATTTGAAGGTCACTCGCATACTGTTCTCAACAAACCTTCTTTTAGCCATCTGCTCTGGAGGAAAATCCTGGGTACCTCTTGGTCTCTGAATCATATCCGCGGTTATAATGGTAGAAGTTATTATGTTTTACTGTTACTGAAGGGTAGCATGTCGTTTCTTCATCCTTTCCTCGCTTTCACCCTTAATAGCCATGAGCTCAGCCACTATTCCATCAAGCAAAACCCAAGCGGCTGCCTCAAAAAGGGTTCCAAGGGGTGCAAGCACGGCACGCTCAACATCATCACACTTAGCTGACAACACCAGGAAGAGATCAGAAAGTTTTGCAAGCGCAGAGGTTTCATCTCCAACAACAGCTATCACCTTAGCACCCAAACCCTTTGCTATCTCAGCGGTCATAACACAAGGAATTGTTTCGCCTGATGCAGAGACAATCACCACAAGATCCCCTTTTCTCACGGGTGGAGTAATGGTTTCACCCACAACAAAGGTTTGGAAACCAAGGTGTACAAGCCTTATACCAAACGCCTTAGCAGCAAGCCCGCTTCTACCAGCGCCATAAACAAAAACCCTTTTTGAATGAAGAAAAAGCTCACACAAACCCTTTATATCATCCTCAGAGACCGATGCAAGAACATCATTGGTCTTCCTCAGAATATAATCTATCGACCGTTTAAAGACCATTTCACTCATAACCCAGATAAATCCCTATAATCTGCGGTTTCTTTACCTGTTCTCTTCATTATAGCCTTCTCAATCTGCAGCCTAATATACATTGCGTCATGTTCAAGAAGTGGAGACTCAGAGATCAAAGAAACATTATACTTCCTATCAAGCAAAAGATCAATCAACGGGTCAATCGGCATATCACCCTTCTTAATCGGCACATGATATATCTCGTTACCGTTCTCATACAAAACACCGGTCACATGAACAAGATAATATTTAAGCCTCAAAGGTTTAAGTTTATCAAAAATGTTTTCAAAATCCTCCCTTTTCTTCAAACAACCGTTACACCTAGCATGGATATGCCCAAGATCCACAACCGGAACCGACCCTTTAACCTCCTTGCAGACACCAATCACATCATCAAGACTACCGAAAACCTTCTGTTTACCCATGGTTTCTACGCCCAATTTAGTCCCAATCTTCTCCTTCTTAAACCTGCTCACAATATCCTTAAGGTTCCTCACAATCAAACCCTTTGTTTCCTTCTCACTCCTTTTACCATAAAACCCTGGGTGGATAACAAGTATCTTAGCACCAATCATCCCAGCTACCCTGCCAGCGTACAAGATCTTATCCTTACTGAGGGTAACCTCATCATCCTCACCAGCGAGATTGATGTAATAGGGGGCATGAACATACAGTTCAATATCATTTTCCTCAGAGTAACTCCTTATCTGCTCAGCCTCCTCCTCACTCATCATCTGAAAACCGCGTATAAGCTGAATCTCCATCGCGTTAAGGTCAAGAACCTTCTTTATGTAAACCAAACCATCCTTGTTTGTTCTTCCCTTACAAGAAAGAGGGATACCAGCTGGTCCAATACGAATCATTATTTCACCATCAAAGGGTGCAGTAAAACTACACCAGTTCCTCCAACCTACTCATTATATTCCAAATAAGGGTTCTGCCATGAAGAGGAATATTTGGGTCATTCGCCAGTTCATCCAGCAACGACGTAGCCGAGGCAACCCTTATATCAAGGGGTTCATCCTCCTTAGAAAGAATCTTTTTCGCCTCCTCAGCGCCCCTTCGAATATTGCGAGGGATAGAGTTATCCTGATTCAACATATCCAACCCATCGAATATCTGCTCCATAGTTTCCTCTGCAGACATAACAATCACCCACAGCAATACCACCACTGTATCACACAACTCTATAAAAATATTTGGGGTTATTTTTCTAGATAAGGTTTTCGGAAGATTTCAAAGATTTCCTTAGCAGTCACCCTCCCTATACCTGGAACCTGAAAAAGCTCCTCCTCAGAGGCGTTGGCTATATTCTGAATAGTCTTGAAATGTTGAAGCAATCTCTTTGCAAGAACCGCAGAGATGTTTGACAACCCCTCAACAATGAACTGCTGCCTCTCATGAACAGACATACCTTTTTTTTCACCACGCAAGGCAACCTCCTTCTTCTCATCCCTCTGCTCCCTCTTAGCCATAACTGAAAGAAACTCAGCGGTCTCCCTGGCATCACCGGTTGCAACAATAGGGATACCATAATCCACTATAATAGAAACAAAACAACCAAAAATCGCTGCCTGACTGATGTTTCGCCTAGTGAAAAGGTTTTTTCCTTCGATAACAAGAACAGGTCTAGCGTAACTATCTCTCAACTCCCTCATCTGCCTAAAAAGCTTACCAGACACAAGGGATTCAAGGAAATCATCAACGCTTTTACGTTCAACACCAATCCGTGAAGAAAGCACGTAATCCCCAACCTGAAGCTGATGCGGCTCAACCCTCACACCCTTCTCCACCAGCCTCTTAACCACAGGAGAGCGGTACTCCCTGTGATCAACAGCAACCAGAACACCACCGTTACCCTCATTTTCC
This sequence comes from Thermoplasmata archaeon, assembly GCA_021161865.1. Lineage (GTDB taxonomy): Archaea > Thermoplasmatota > E2 > DHVEG-1 > B18-G2 > B91-G9. Next base: position 2,947 of record JAGGZU010000063.1, on the reverse strand, counting down.
TTAACATTGGTTTGAAAATCCATCAACCTTTTCTGCTGCAACACCACTGGTTGAACAACCTTGCCCTCACCACCCCTTTTAACCCTTCTCTCAATCTCACTCCTAAGGTACTCAAGCTCCCTCCTCATACGTTTCTCCTTTCTCAACGCAGACCAATAATAACCCTCATCAGGTGTGTTCTTGGCTATCAAAATAACAACTTTGCCACTCCTCTGCCTCGCGGTTCTACCCCGACGTTGAATAGTACGGATCTCAGAAGGAATAGGTTCATAAAACACAACCATATCCGTTGACGGAATATCAATACCTTCTTCAGCAACAGAAGTCGCTATCAACGTGTTAAACACTCCAGCTCTAAACTTCTCAAGAATCTCAGCCTGCTGCCTCTGACTCAACCCTTTTTCTTCACCCCGTGACGCCTGACCAATAAACCTAACAGGTTTAATGTGCCTCCTACCCTCAAGCGATTTCTCCACCAACAAAGCAGTATCCCTATAATGAGTGAACACAATAACCTTCGAATCAGGTTTAACCCTAAACTGATCCTCCAAAATCTCAACAACATACTTAATCTTAGGATGCTCCACAGAAAGATTCCTAAGATAAGCAAGAGCCTCAACAACCACGGGATCATTCAAAACCCTTTTTGAAGCCCGGCTACCACCCTTAGACTCTGCTTCACTCCTAAGCCTCTGAAAATAGTTTCTCAACGCGTTAACACCCTGAGTTTGAAGAAGCTCAATCGCATGATAAATCTTCAAAGCCTCATTCTGCACAGTAGCAAGCATAAAAAAAACCTTATTCCTACCATCACTCTCCTTCAACGCATTCTGAATCCTACTCTGAGCATCCAAAAGCTTCCTCCTGTTTATCGTTGACAAACTACTGCTTTCCAAAACCCCAGCATCCTTAAGCGCTTTCAACCTAACCGACAAAGCTTTTTTAAGAAGCTGCACAACCTGAACAAACTCCTTAGGCACCTCCACCCTTTTCCAAACAATGTTCATCTCATGAACATACGGTCTAACATCCCTATCATATTTAGTTCTAATCTCAATATTGGAAATCCCAAGGTTCCTGCAAACCTCAAGAATCCTGTCAACCTCGCTACCAGGAGAAGCAGTTATACCCAAAGTTAAACGTTCATCTCGTTGCCGTTGATATTGCTCAGCAACAAAAACATAAGAGTACCCCCCAACCGCCCGATGAGCCTCATCAAAAACAACAAGAGAAACATCAGAAAGGTTTATCCTCCTGGATATAAGATCGTTCTCCACAACCTGAGGCGTAGAAACAACAATAGTGCTTTTCTCCCAAAGCTCCGCACGTTTCTTTGGTGAAACCTCACCGGTGAAAAAAATAATTTCCTCCTCATCCAAAACAAGGTGTTCTCTGAGGAAAGACGTGTGTTGAAGAACAAGAGGTTTAGTGGGAGCAAGAAACAATATTTTACCTTTTTTCTCCTTAAGTTTTTCAGCGATAACAAGAAGCGCTATAACCGTTTTACCCAACCCTGTTGGCAGCACAACCAACGTACTCTTCCGAGTAGCAGCTTTTGCAATCGAAACCTGATACTCCCTGTATTCAACAGAATCTGGTTTTATAAACTCATGCTCAACGTACACAAAAAAACATAATACCACACGACTGTTTTATTGTTTTGCTGAAAAAAAACCTTGCATTAAAGGTTGAAAAAAACAAAAAACCTCATGGGCGTACAAAAAAACAGGTATGTGAAAAATTTTCAATTAACCGTGTTTATAAAACAGTAAAATATTTTATTTACATAAAACATTAGAAATATTGGGTTTAGGGAGGTCCAAAAGTATGGAGGTTGGTAGAAAATCATTGGTTTTAACGCTGGTGTTTTTATTCCTCATCGCTGGTGTTGCACCAAGTGTTAGCGCATCATTAACTGGTTTTCAACCCTTCAACATAAAGCAATCAGATGCAGAAAAAAATAGTCATCCAGATTACTATAATATCACGATTTACCGATGCAAGGGGTTTGGTTATGAGAAGATTGTTAAAACCATACCTTATGAGGTGGCGATGGAGATAAAACAAAGGTTTGAAAACATCGATACCTCTCTCGGTAGTATAGTGGAGAAAACCAGAAAGAAATTGATGGTGCTGGAAGAATACAACGTGTTTTCTAAAGAAGATTTGAAAAAAAGAGAACAGTATTTCAACAAACAAAAAACCGTTAACGGTTTTAAAAAGACAATGGTTAATGAGGGGGAAACAAACGGGACATTATTCCTAGTAGAGGTGATTGTAGGGACATTTGGTCCGGACATAAACATTGGTATCAACATTTTCTTCTACGCACCACTATTTTTTTGTGTAGCGAAAGGGGTTAACCTTGAGTTTCATGGTTTACCTCCCCTCACTCTGGTTACGGATAAAATCATGATGTTTGGTATGGTTGGCTTTCTAGGTGACCTTGTAATTTTTCCTTTCATTTCACCAGGTGGTCTCATAGACGGATTTGCGATAGCTGGGTTTGTTGGAGAAGTTTTTTAGATAAGAGGTTAAATGATGAATATGACAAAGATTTATAGCTGGAAAAAAACTGTGGTTTTAGCAAAGGAGAAAGAATAATTATGCAAATCAGTAAGAGATTGATAACAACATCCCTAGTGTTTCTACTCATATCTGCTGCTCTAACACCATCAACAACGGCATACTTCACAGAAGTTTCTAAACACACACCTAATCTGAAGAAAGATGATTGCCAGAATTGTTACAATATCACTATCTTCAACTTCAAAGGACTAACGTATGAAAAAAGAGTTGCAAAAATCTCATACCAGGATGCAATTCAAATAAAACAACAATTCAACAACATTGACCAAACATTCAAAAGTTTCGAAGAAAAACTGAACAGAAAACTTGATGTACTAATCGATTACGGAATCCTTCCCAACACCACCCACAGTGAATT
>JAGGZU010000072.1 GCA_021161865.1 Thermoplasmata archaeon | reverse complement strand
GCTCTGTTCCGTTATCTGCACCCAAACTGAGCAGGTCTCCCACTGAATGCCATACTCTGCCTTGGTGTAGCCTATCTCCTTTATCGTGTTTCTCACAACATGAGGTACATCAACGTATCCCGCAGTGCTCATTTCACCAAAAACCATGACGCCACCGTTTTTCGTAGAGGTTTCAACAGCAACCCGTGAGTTTTTGTCTTGTCTAAGTGCGTCATCAAGGATTGCATCAGATATAAGGTCGCACATTTTATCTGGATGCCCCTCGGTAACTGACTCAGATGTAAGTATATGTTTTCTCGTCATGTTCTATCACCCTAAAAACAGTTTTAAGAAGAAGAATAACCTGTTTATTAACCTTTCTTCTAAAATCAGATTTTTATAGAGGAACCGCATTACCCTTTCTCATTACTGTGATGGGCTCGTAGCTTAGCTTGGTTGGAGCACCCGGCTGATAAAAGCCCCTTTAAAAAAGCGGCTTTACCCGTAAAAGGCTTGCAGAAACCGGGAGGTCGAGAGTTCGAATCTCTCCGAGCCCATGACCACTCAACAGGAGAAAGTTTTCCCGAATGAACCGTTTTTTGGCAATATTCGGGAAAAATCTTCCCCCAAGCTTATCATCGATGCTTTTTTATTTCATTTAAACTTCCAGTAATGCAAGTATGATAATTAGAGAGTACCTTAAACTCGCCCGTTCCTTCAACGCTGTGTTAACCGGTATATCGCCAGTGATGGGTGCGATAGCGATGCAGGATTACAATCTTTTTCATCTTTTTTTACTGTTTCTCGTTGGTTTCCTAGGTCACACCTATGGTTTTGTTTTAAACGATATCGTGGATTTTAGGATAGACAAAAACTGTGAGGAGATTAGTGATAGACCACTCATAAGCGGTACAATCTCATTGAGGAAGGCTTGGGTTTTTGCTGCAGTGTCAATGGTGGCAGCCTTTGTTGTTGCATTTTACATCGCTTTTTCAACGCAACGTTTCTTTCCATTGATTGTTTTGGTTGTTTCAGCGTTTTTTATAACAGTTTATGATTTGATAAGTAAAAAACTTCCTGGGATGGATGTTTTTGTTGCTCTTGGCATATTCTTTTTAATCCTGTATGGTGCAGTCACGGTCGTTGGGGATTTAACAGAGGTTACTTTGCTGGCTTGGATAGTGTGTTTATTGGGTTCTATTCAGGTTCTTTTCATGCAGTTTATAGCAGGAGGAATGAAGGACATAGAGAACGATTTTAAAAGCGGAGCGAAAACCCTTGCGGTTAAAATGGGTGTCAGGGTTGTTAATGGCGTTCTCAGGGTTTCATTTGGCTTCAAAACCCTTGCCTATACGCTACAGATTATAGATATAATACTTGTTTTTATGCCTTTTTTGTTTATACCTGGTTTCACCATAGTAACGGTTTTGAGGTACTTACAGTGGATGCTGCTGATTTTGATTGCCGGACTTATGATGTTTTTTTCACATAGACTACTTGGTTTAGAAAGGTTTGATAGGGATGTTGTGAGGAAATATATTGGTCTTCATTATTACACAAACTTTGCTTTGGTCCCAGTTATGCTTATGACATTGAATCCTTGGATAATTGTTCTTATGGTTTTTCCAGCACTTGGTTTCATTCTTTCAAACCTCATACTTCATGGTACCATTCTTCAACCAAAAACAATGTGAGAACTCTCTGTTAGGTTTCGCTTTGGTATCTTCTACCCTTCCATGTTACCTCAGATCTGGTTAGGGTTTTGAACGCTGAGTTCAGCAGTATACCCATTGTGATTACTCCACCAAGGAAGTAAAGGGGGGTGTAACGTGGTTCACCAACCCAGTATTTTTTGTGTACATAAAACTGTGTAAACGTTGAGAGCAGCCAGACGGAGATGGAAAGTAAAAAAAGATTCTGCCATGCTGCTGAGGGTTTCAGCAGGTTCAGAGTGAGAAAAACCAGTGTCGCAAGAAATGGCAGAACCATGACATCAAAAACAGCAAATAAACCAAGGAGTGCGAGTAGCAGTTGCAGGGTTTTTGATTTGATCCCTCTTTTCTGGATGGAACCCATGAAGATGTTTTTACTCCATCCCTCCCATATCTCTCTGAGGTTTCTATACATCCTGAGTTTTATGAGATGTTGAGCATGTGCCAAACCAATTTTGAACCCTGATTCCTTCACCAGTTTAGCTAGTTCTACATCATCAGCGATCTTATTCTTTATCTGTTCATAGCCTCCTATTTTGTTGAAAACCCTTTTTTTGATTAGTATGAAGGGACCAGCAGCAAAGGAGGCTTTGTTTTCTGGGTTGTTAACCCTTGAAAAAGGAACGAGAAATAGAAGTAAGCCTATAGGTACAGGTTGCACCGTTTTTTCCCAGAAGGTTTTGCAGAGAACACTCATCATAACGCTGAGCATGTCAAGACTGTTTTTTACTGCGTGTTGTACAGCGTTTTCAACCAGTTTTTCGTTGAATGACACATCAGCGTCTATGAAGAGAAGCCATTCACCTTTTGCTTCTCTGCTGCCTTGTTGAAGAGCATGTGGTTTTCCAATCCATCCATCGTGTTTTTCGTTTTCTTTTATTATTTTGAAACGTTTGTCGTTGCCAACAATGTTCTTTATTATTTCAACGGTGTTGTCCTCTGAGTCGTCTACTATGATAACCTCAAAGTTTGGGTAGGTTTGTTTTTTTAGAGACTCTATGCAGCCTTTGATTCTATGTGACTCGTTTCTTGTTGGGAGAACTATTGAAATAAAGGGATAAGATTCTTCTTTGTTTTTATCCAGTTTGTTTTCTTGGAGTTTTGGCAGTTTTTTGTAGTCAAAGAGTGTTTTAGTCAGGTATATCATCCAGAACAGCAGCGATAGAAACAGGAGGATAGCCGTTGCTGTAATTGCCGGTAGCATAACTAAGTCACTCAAAATTATATAACATCCATCATTTATTAAACGTTTTGTAACATATGTAATTCTTGCAGGATGTTAAAGCATTCCAAGGAATTTCAAGGGGTTGGGAGGAGACACATTGAGCAGAGAGTTTAACCTGTATATTAGGCAGCTTCCGTATACTGCGCCGCCAAGTACAACCGCAAAATAGTATGTGTAACATCTTTTTGTTGGAAAGAAACCTTTTTTGGGTCTTAGAATGAGAAAACCTGCTACCGCAACAAGCAGGAAGAAAAACATGGTCGTGTAGTATTTGATGGTGTAAAGCAGAATCAGCGGAGTCAGCAGTATGAGATGGGTTGCTGTGAAACCGTTTAAAACCCTTTTTGTTTTTTCAACTCCTAGTTTAACAGCTAATGTTGTTGTTCCGCTTTCTTTATCATACTTGTAATCTTCTATGTGATTCCCTATTTGACCTATGCAGCTGAAAACACCTATGGATGCCGCTGTTAAAATATGAATTGTTTCAAGGGAACCAGCAAAAAGTGAGCCCCAGATTACCAGGAGGAAAAAAGCTGAGAAATGCCACATTATATCCAGCCCAGGTCTACCCTTTAACCTTAGTGGTGGAGCAGAGTATATCCACATGAGAAACACTAGGGTTAGGCAGAGTGTAAGTAGTTTGAAACCTAAGAAAACACTTACTGCTATGGGAGTTAAAGCTAGTATGATGTTTAGTGAGACACCTGTTTTTTTTGAAATCTTACCAGATGCAATGGCGTTAACGTTTTTTCTCCTCGGGTTTTCTTTATCCGACTCTGCATCATAGTAGTTGTTTATTGCGAAGGTGAAGGAGAGTATGCAGAATGTTGTGATGAAAAACAGTAGAAAAGATGGCAGATATTTCGTAGGGTTTAGTGAGGAGACACCAAGTAGGAAGCCGAAGGAGGAGATACCGCCCCATCTCATTACATTCTTTATTCTGATGAATTCGTTTAGAAACACCATGAGTTTTTTTTCCTTTGTTTTGTCCATGTGGTCGCCACCGTAGACGTTTCAATGAAACGGTAAAATGTTTCTTAACCCTTAAATATTTTCCAAACCCTTTCTATGACTGTTTTTTCCATAATTTTAAATTACAGGGGAGAGATTATACGTTGTGTAGGATGTTAAAAAACAGAGGCAGATCCAATGTAGCGGAGGGTAAACAGAGGGGTTTAGCACCCAGAGGTATCACCCCAGCTGATGATGCATTCCATGGCTCAAAGAGACATATTGCAGCGGAGTGGTGGTATTTTGATGCTGTTTTTGATAATGGTTATAGCACGCATGTTGGTGTTAAAACCTTTTCAAGGAGAAAACTGGGTTTGGTGTCACCGATGATAGAGGTTTACAGAGAAGGTCATCTTGAGGTAAAGTCTTCAAGTTTTTATCCGTTCAGCAGGTTTAAAACATCACGTGAAAAACCGTTTGTTATGTTGAATGATAAACCTTTTATAGTGTTTGATGAGGAAATCTTCAAAAATAAAAGAGAATGGGTTTACAAGGTTTTTATGGAGGTAGGTGAGTGCATGGTTGATTTAAATTTCTCCAGTTTATCCCAAGGTTGGAAGATTGAAACCGATGAAGAGAGTTGGACTGTTCCACTTCCAAAGTCTTCTGTGGAAGGTGTGATCGGTTTTAATGGCAAAAAACTTGAGGTTAAAGGAGTTGGTTACCATGACCACAACTGGAACTACACTCTACTTACGGTTATGAACTATGGTAGAGGATGGTACTGGGGCAGGGTTAATGGTAGAAGGTTTACCATTGTTTGGGCAAATATTTTAAGGAAAAACCGTGTTTGGGAGCCATTAGCTGTTGTAAACATGGAAGGAAATGGTTTTATTTCGATTAACCCAAAATGCATCTCCTTTGAAACAAACGGTTTTGTTTACAATCATGGTCGTAAAACACCTGCACACTTCAGACTTAAAATAGATGATGATACCGGCGAGATACCGGTTGATGCAGATATTATGATGGATGCTCAAACTGTGCATTACGATTCTGTGGCTGTGCTTCTACCATACTTTAGATATCATGTTAAAATAAGAGGGTTCATCTCAGTCGGCTCGGAGAAGGAGAATCTTAATGGAATGCAGATAATGGAGTCTCTGAGTTTCGGTTGAACATTTTTTTTATCAAAAAACTCAAATACTCATATCCTTTTTCTAAGGAATACATGGGTAAGGTTGCTGCTTACGCTAAACTGCTTCGTATCCCTGGGCTTGGTGGTTTAGCTATACCACCGGTTATTGGGGCTATTACGGTTGGGGTTTTTGATTTATACCACCTTTTTTTACTCTTTGTCATAGGTGCTCTCTCGGCAATCTATGGTTTTGTCCTGAATGATTACGTTGATGTTGAGTTGGATAGACTGGTTAAGGAGTTACAGGGTAAACCATTGGTTAGCGGGGAAATATCGAGGAAAAACGCTTTGATGATATCCTTGTTGTGCATGGTTTTTGCTTTTTTGTTCATTTTTTTGTTGTTCAAAGGCAGGGCTGTTGATGACCTTAGGTTTGCTGCGGTTTTGTGCATTGTTTTAGCGGCTGTGCTAGGTAGTTTTTACAATGTTTATGGTAAAAAAGTGGTTGGCTCAGATTTTTTTGTCGCAGCGTCAATGGGTTTTGTTTTCCTTTTCGGTGCCCTCTCTTTTGGTAAACCAAACATAATCACATGGATTGTATTTCTTTTAACCTTTAACAACCTTCTGCATATGAACGCTGTGGAGGGCGGCATCAAAGATGTGGATCATGACCACATTATGGGGGTTAGAAACATAGCTCTTCTCTCTGGTGTAAGGGTTGAGGGGAAAAAACTTTTTATTCCAACTGGTTTTAAAATGTTTGGAATGAGTATAAGGTTGTTCTCGGTTTTTCTTGTCTTTACACCCTTTGTTTTTTTTGGCTACAGTTACAGTGTTTGGCAGCTTCTCATTTTGGGTTTAGCAGCCTCTGGTGTACTTTTTTTCAGCATAAAACTTTTGTCTCTAAAAACCTTTGACAGAAACATTATAAGAAGGTTTATTGCGACACAATCCTTTTTAAGGTATTCGCTGGTTCCAATAATGCTTATCTCAATGATAGGTGTAATGTATTCTACTGCATTGATACTTTTTCCAATGATTTGGTATCTGGTGTTCACGCCGTTGGTTGGGGAGAAACTGTTTAGACCAAGGATGTAGGGTGTATGGTTAAAAAGGGTTTAAGTGTGGGCGTTGTTGGTGCAGGAATCGGTGGGTTAACAGCAGCTACGTTGTTGTTGAGAAAGGGTTTTGATGTCACGGTTTTTGAGAAGGAAGCGTTTGTTGGTGGAAGAGCATTATCCTTTGATCCTTCATCTCAGGATTTGGCGGAGTATAGGAATTTGCTGTCGAAGTTCAACATGAGTCTTCCTTTTTCTGAGCCAGACTGGGATACTATTTTGAGTAAAAAACTTTTGAGTGGTTACACTTTAGATCTTGGTTTTCATGCTATTGGTGGTGGAGCAGCATCAAACATAAACCAGGTTTTCTCTGAGTTAAAGGATCATGTTGATATGCTTGAGTCGAAGCTTGGTTACATTATGGAACAGGACTTCAACTACCCCTTTCTCTCCATGTTTGATAAGATTAGGATTCTTCCAGATATACTCCATCTTGTTTTGTCTGGTGAGTCAACGATGAAAAAGCTTGATAATGTTTCCATGATGGAAACTATTGAAAGATATGGTAAGGGCAAGATGAGGCTGGTGTTGGAGGTTTTTTCTCGTGTTATAACAACTGTTAATGATCTCAGCAGGATTTCAACCGGTGAAACCTTCCGTTCCCTTAAGAATCTGCTTAGTGGCTCTAACCCCGTTGGTTACCCTGTTGGTGGTTTAAAAAGTATTTCTCTTAAGTTGGCTGATTTTATAAGGCAGAATGGTGGGATTATACGTTTAAACACACCTGTTAAGAAGATTGTTGTTGATGAAAACAGGGTTAAAGGGGTTTTGACGGACGAGGGCGAGCAGGGTTTTGATGTGGTTGTGTCGAATGTTCTTGTGCAGAATCTTTTTAAGTTTGTTGATAAGAAAAGTTTTCCTGACTCTTATGTGAATAATGTTGAGTCGCTTACTGGTACGGGGAGTCTCTGCGCCTATTACTCCCTGGACAAGGTTGATCCAAGGTTGATTGGTAAAACCTTTTTGTTTATAGAGAGAGGGGTTGGCGTTGAGGGTGATGATGCTGTTGGGATGATAGACTTTATGACGGCTTCACCTTATTCTGGTTTGGCACCAGAACACGGTTTTCTGGTTCAATCCTATGTGATATGCACACCAGATGAGGCTAAGAATAAGGAGGTGTTGTTGAGGCTAAGAGAGGTGCTTGATAAAAACTTGTGGAGGCTTATACCTGATTTCAGGGAAAGGTTGAGATGGGCTGTTTATCCTGCGGTGTGGCATCTTGATGGTGTAGCGAAAACCATTGACAACGTTAAACCTGGTGTAAAAACCCCGGTTAATGGGCTTTATCTTGTTGGCGACTGTGTAAAAGCACCGGGTATTGGGGTAAATTGTGCTGTAAATTCAGCAAGAATGTTACAGACCATGCTTTAGATTCCTGAGATATGTTTTCATTATTAAAAGAAAACAATATTAAACCGATTATGTATTACAATGGCAAACAGTTTGCAGTCGTTGATAATCAAGGAGAAATTTATGAGACAAAAGGACGTTCATGGAAGGGGTAACGCTCTTTGGACAAGGGCAAAGGGTTATGTTGATTTGATTAGACCCTTCACATTGATTCCACCTTTTTTTGTCTCATTTTTTATAATAGTTGCAAGCCTTGTATACAACAAACTCGGATTTTTTTCAGGTTGGTGGGTGACCGCTGTTCAAGCAAGCCTAACTTTAGCGCTTTTGAATGCTGCATCCAACATTTTGAATCAGGCTGCGGATGTTGAGGCAGATATCATATCAAAGCCTTATCGCCCCATTCCAAGGGGTGTTGTGAAGCCAAATGAAGCTCACACCATCGCCTACCTATTGTATTCCGTTGTTTTATTCCGTGCTATAACTATAAACATTAGGTTTGGTACAATCGTTGCTTTGATAATGTTTTTCACAGTAACCTACTCTCTGCCACCAAGGATTAAAAGGTTTTTGTTTTTGAATCAGATATGGGTTGCCATACCAAGAGGAGCGCTTGGTATACTTGCATCATGGAGTGTTTTTGGTTACGCTTTTCAGAGGGAGCCACTGATTATAGCTATCATCACTAGCCTGTTTCTAGTGGGTGGAACCACAACCAAGGATATAGTGGATAGCACGGCAGATAGGAGAACGGGTACTTACACGCTGATAAACACCTTCGGCACAAAAAAAGCAGCCTATATCTCCCTTCCATTCCTTGTACTGCCTTTCCTTTCAATACCGTTTCTTGTGGTAAACAATCTTTTGGCATCCTATCTACTGCCTTTAACATTTTTTGCTGTACCCAGTTTCCTTGTTTTTTATCTAATGTTCAAAGAAGACCATGCTGGGAAACTTGAGAACGTGCATGCATGGGCTTTAATGTACCTGGAGTACCTGTTTTTTGCTCTCTGTTTCGCTGCTCTTGTAATACTTGGTTGAAACAGGTCATAGGTCATGCTGAAATGCTGTTCTAAAAACCTTAAAGCTTTGATTCAACAAGCAGGTATCAGTTACTCTATTTTCATTACCGTGTAAATCTTCTCTCCCTCACTCTCATTAGATATCTCAAGTTTAATGTCTTTTATTATCTTGTGGGAGGAGATTATCCAGTAGCTGGAGATTACAGCGGTTGTTACGCCAATAACCCATGCGCAGAAAACCGCAGGGGCGGAGGCTGCAACAGCAGAAGCCAGTACACCGCTGAAAACAATACATATTCCTGAGATAACGAGTACGGCTAAGACAATACGAAGGTTGAGTGTGAGCTCAACATCTCTCACATGCAACGTATTTTTATTCATCCAAGATTTATAACAGCTATCGTATTTTATATTTTTTCTTTTATTCTCGCCATCTGTACCCGCATTTCGTGCAGGTGTAGATCTTTGTTTCAGGTTCATCAGACGCTCTTGTTTGTTTAAGTACCCAGTACGCCTCAGTGTTGCCACATTTTGGGCACACAACCTTGGTTTTAGGTAAAACACTGATGTTGTTTTCTATAATAGGTATCTCATGTTCCTTTCTCTTTATAGACACTATTCGTCCTTCCTTTTTTTTCTCTCGCTTCACTCTGTACCCACATTTCTTGCAGACATATTCATCTCCCTGTGGATACATTAGTAGTTTACATTTCGGGCAGATCATGATATCATCTCCTTTTGTTTGTAATCCATAATGATTTTGTCATGGTCAAAGGCAAGAGGCGGAATGGAATCCAGTGGAAAAAAACGTGCATCAACTGCATCATCACCACCCTTTACCTCCTCAGTCTCAGGTTTCAATATGAACACGACAGAGATGGTGTGTCCCCTTGGGTCTCTACTTGGATCTGAGTAGACACCGAAGAGTTTTATGATTCTTGTTGAAACCCCTGTTTCTTCTTTAACCTCTCTTATCACTGCATCCTCCACTTTTTCACCATAGTTCACAAAACCGCCGGGTAAAGCCCATTTACCTCTAAAGGGGTTGTTTTTTCTTTTTACTAAAAGGATTTCGTTATCCTTTGTTATGATTCCATCGACCGTTACACTTGGTTTCCTGTATTTCATAGGGTTAATTCACAATGGACGACTGCTATTTAAGCGTTCTTCATGTTTTATTCGCAACATATAAAATGATGCATCTGTTTCACAAACATATGATGGAAGGTTTCTCTGATGTTGAGGTGGTGGATAAATCACGTATGCTTGATACTGTTGCAGGATTCCCAGAGCAGATAAAGGAAGCAGTTTCAATTGCAAAGAAACTGGATTTAAACGTAGAGGTAGATAAGATATTAATCTGTGGAATGGGTGGATCTGCTATATCTGGCGACATAATTCAGGGATGGTTGAGAGACAAAATAAGGGTGCCTTTGTTTGTCAACAGGGATTACACGGTTCCAAGATGGGTTGACAACAGAACGTTCTCCATTTTTTTGAGTTACTCTGGAAACACCGAGGAAACCTTGTCTGCATTAGAGGATGCCCGTGCTAAAGGAGCAAAATGCTTAGGTATCTCCTCAGGAGGAGTTCTTAAGGAAAGATGTGAGCAGTATTCTTATCCTTATCTTCAGATACCCTCTGGTTTCCAACCAAGAGCTGCTACAGCCTATCTGCTTTTTCCAACAATAGTTTTACTAAATTCAGCAGGGATGATTCCTTATGATGTATCCGATGAGTTAAACGAAACCATAAATGTAGCAGAAGAGGTGAGAAACAGAAATAAAAAAGAAACATCAGAGAGTGAAAGCCAGGCTAAACAAATAGCAAGAACAATATATGGGACTATACCTAACATCTATGGTTGGAACTATTATGCAGCGATCGCGAAACGTTGGAGAACCCAGTTGAATGAGAACAGCAAGGTTATTGCTAGAGATGATGTGGTTTCAGAATGCAACCACAACGACATCGTTGGTTGGTCCTTCAACCCAGAGGTTTCAAAGAAATCAAGTTGTGTACTTCTGAGGGATAAAGAACATGAGCCAAAACAGGTAAGTAAAAGGTTTGAGTTCATGAAAAAGCTCTTTAATAATGTTGCAGCCAACACAGTAGAAGTCAATGCAATTGGCGAAACTCTTCTGGCAAGAATGATATCTTTGATGTACATCGGTGATTTCGTTAGCATCTACCTTGCCATACTAAGGAAGGTTGATCCTACTCCTGTAGACGTTATCACAGAGTTGAAAACAGAGCTTGCAAGATAAAACAAAGAAAGGTGAGGGGGTTTTATTCGTTGTAGTATATTGTTACTTTGGCGTATCCTGTGTTTTTTTGTCCTTCGTCGTCTTTTACTTCTAGTTTAGCGTGGTATGTTTTTGTTGCTATGTGACTGTG
>JAGGZU010000093.1 GCA_021161865.1 Thermoplasmata archaeon | reverse complement strand
TTTTGTGGGTGTGGTTGGTGTGATAATTTATGGTGTTGGAGCCATCTATGTGAGTCAAACCGTTCTCCCTAAAAAATACAGGCTTGGACGGCTTGGTTTAACAATAGCGATCCTTGCCGTTATAATGATGACCGTTCCTCTGTTTTTCTTCATGTTTTAGATGCATGGTAGTGGTTCTTTTGGTGTTTATTGTGAAATAGATGAGTTATTTTTTTGAAACCAACCTTTTAATTAACAATAAATATTTAAATAAAGCTATATATTTTATTAATAAAATGTCATCAAAAAAAATTGTTACGGTAGCGTTCATAATCCTTGTTTTGACGGCATCACTGCCCATATACAAAACGGTTGGAGCATCTGGGGTAGAAACTCTACCATTTAAACAGGAGCTGGAGATACCAATAGACGCCGGTAGGGAGGAGGCAAAGTATCAGCCGGTTGACTTACATATTGAGTTTACTCATCCTTGCTGGGCGAGAAATGAGACCCATAGTTCAGTAAGGGTCTGTTATGATGGCGGCACAGGTTTAAATGAGTTAGAATCACAGATATACGACCTTGAGTTCGCCGATGAAACACACATAAAATCATGTAACCTGGTTTTCTTAATCCCAGGGGAGGCAAACGGTGAAGAAAAATACTATGTACTATATGACAGCAGTGAAACCCCTCCAGCGAATTACCCTGACCACGTTAGCGTTGAGGATACCCATTACTTTTATGAACCCATATCTGGGCAGAAAATGGATTTCGACTACTACAAAATCACACAGGACGGTTACGTAATATATGGTGTCTGCCAAAAAGGAGTATTGCTTGGTGAGGGTGTATCCCACACAATCATAAAACTTAAACCAAACTCAACGGAGTTTGAGTCAAAAAACGCTGACCAGTTTGCATCCTTCGCTATGAGTTATGCTGTAGATGGACCTCTGCAGTATACTGGGACACCAAGAGCCGAAACCGTTTCCAAAAACATACTCGTTGATGGAAACCTTATGGTAAGGGTTCGCATAGAGAGTGTTTCACCAGAAAACGACATGAAAACAAACGGAGTTTACACATACTATTACTCACCGTCACCATCAGTAAAAAGAATAGTGGCACATGTTAACCACGAGATACTCAAGGATATCACGGTCAAAGGTGATGAGGAGAGAGACGGAACCTACGCAGGTCTCTCAACATTCAAAAGTAGAAGTGCAACAATAGATGACATGAACGTGGGAAACATTCTCCCATACCTTCACATATATGGAGAAGATGATTCCATAAAGGAGTACACGATACCAACAAACCCTGAATCACATCAGCCAGAATGGATTCTTTCAACCGCTGATGACATAGACCTTGGTAGCAAAGCATGGTTGTGCATTGATGATCCTTCAACTGGGAAAACACATGCCCTTGTTTTTCAGTCAAACACGGGTTTACTTGAGGGCGAGGAAGATGGCATACAGGTTAAAGCCTCTGTGAAACAGGTGGTGAAACTACCAGGTTTGGAGGCAGATACAGGAAACCTCTATGCAACCAAGAACTCCTATGAAAAAAATGGTGAACATGATCTTATTATCCCAAAGGGATCAAATGTTTCCTTTGACGCTGAGTTTGTAACCTTTGAAAACAAAGGTTATCAAGCCGTTGACAAGGAATCCGAGGTGTTTCAGAGTTTAACGAAAGAGAGGCCTTTGTCAAAAGGAAACGTTTCAGCTGAAAAAAAGAAACAGCGTTTCTCTTTAACAACGTATGTTCATTTTGCACCATCCTTCCCATTGGGTTCGTTGCTTTCAGCAGCTGTTGGAAAAAACTTTTCATACCTTTATGCTGAGCTATATAAGCAGGGTAATGTTGTCTCCTCGGGTTCGATATCAAAACTGCCTTTATCTGGAAACATGGAGCTAAACTTGAAAAACACTACTCTGTTTGAGAAGATAAAAACCGTTCTTGGTTTGTTTGATTGGAGAAACTTTTCTTTTTTCAAAAAGATACGTTTCCCCAACCTTGAGAAGGGTGAGTATCTGGTAAAGATTTACAAGGAAAACCCGTTGTTTGGTAAGGAGAGGAAGTTCATTGGCTTTGGTGTAGTTGATTTGAAGGAGAATGAAACCCTGCATGTTTTTTGTAGACCTGAGGGTTCTTTAGAATACAATATATTGGATCAAAACGGGAGAGGAATAAAAGGAGTCAAAACCTTTTTAATCTACAACAATGTAACCGTTGCAGAGGGCTTAACCGATGACAATGGTAGCGTTGTTGTTAAGATTCCTTGCTCACCGTTTCACCCGTACACTTTAAGGGTGTTGTACACTGGTTTTCTGGTTGATGAGAAGGAGGTTAGAATAAGATTAAAACATCATTTTAAACCATTGATGGAGGCTTCCTCTCTTTCTCTTTATAAACTTGTGTTAAGGGTTAAAGACAGTTGGGGTTTAACCCCTGCAGTGGATTTAAACCCTCTGTTAAAGAGTAGCAAAATGTTTGAACCCACGTCGATATCTGCTGAGAAGAAGAGCTATGGTGAATACCTTTTCAAGGGTTTATACCCTTCAGAGTACACTGTAAACCTAGGTTACAAATCATTTGTCATTAAAAGGAATGTTACAGTGAATGAGGATGAGGTCTTGGAGATCGTGTTTCCAGCGGAGTTCAACGTTGATTTTGAGTTGATGAACTCATACGGTCTTAGTCTTGGAGATGGAAAGGTGATTCTAAGCAGAGATGGAAAAAACATTGAGGGTGAAACCCAAAACGGTGAAGCAACATTTTCTGTCCCACCAGGTTTGTATAATCTAAAGGTTGTTTCAGATGGTAAAGAGGTGGCGAAACAAACGGTTGATGTTAGGGGAAACAAGGAGATCAGCATAGTAACATCTAAGGAGTCCATTGTTCATAAGACTGTGTTTTACATTGGAGTAATACTTGCAGTTGCTGCAATCCTGTTTATGCTGTGGAAAAGAAAACTTGGCATCGGAGTTAAACTTCTTACGTTAGCCTTTGTTTTAGTCGCTATGGTTTCACCATGGTGGATTTTAACAGGAGATAACGGTACAGTTGAGACAACCACAAAAACCCTTCTTTATCCCTCTGAGATGGCGACTCTAACCTCTTCCTCCTCTGTTTCTGGTGGAGAAGTAGCGGCTGTCCCAGATGTTTTCATCACGGTACTTGGTTTACTACTTTTACTTCTCATTGTTGTCTCTACTTTAATACTCCTCGCCCTGTTTCTGCAGAAGAGGATGAGACTATCCACAATATCTTCTGTTGTAGCCATAGCGTTGTTAATTGTCACGGTTGTGCTTTTCTTCTATGCCATGTCTCAGGTCACAAACATTGGTGTCGGCAGTTTCTCAGGAAATGGTGACTTGGATGTGACTCTTCCAGGTGAAGAAGGAACCGTTGTTTTACCATGCCGCTGGGGTCCAGGCGTTGGATTTTATCTAAGCATAGCTGCTGTTTTATCTCTGATTTGTTTACAACTATACAAAAGAAAAACCGGCTAAACATGCAGTTTTTTGTTAAAATGCGGTAAGTTTTACTTTATCCTCTTTTATTCAGGTTATAATGACAACGTTAAAGTTTGACAAAAAGGAGTATCTCAATGTTGGTGGGCAGCCCTTGGCGGGTACGTCACTGGTGAACTGGAGTAAATTACTCTTTGAAAACAGGTTTAAAATAGATTGGAGGTATATTCCAAAGGCGCTTTATGTTACTCTGATGGTTACCGTTATCTCTCCTTTTAGGTTGTATGAACGGTTAAGGTTTGACGAAAGAGTAAATGAGGTGAAGGTTGCTCCACCCATCTTTATAGTCGGTCATTTCAGAAGCGGAACCACTTTTTTACATTATTTGATGGGGCAGGACAAAAATTTGGCTTATGTTTCAACCTTTGAAACCATGTGTCCATGGGTTTTCCTTGGCAGCAAAAAGATATTCAAAGGAGTTGTTAGAGGTCATCTACCTGAAAAGAGGCCAATGGATGACCTTGAGATGGAGGCTGATTTACCTTATGAAGAGGAGTATGCTATAGGTAATCTTAGCCTCTACTCTTTTTATCATGGATGGTATTTTCCAAGGAAACTGGATTACTACTTCAGGAGATACGTTTTGTTTGATGATGCTGATGATGACATAAAAGAGGGATGGAGAAACACATACACCTACCTTCTGAAAAAGATGAGTTATAAATATCCGGGAAAACCTATACTATTGAAAAGTCCTGTTAACACAGGTAGGATAAAACTTCTTTTAGAAACGTTTCCTGATTCAAGATTCATTCATATTTGCAGAGACCCTTACAAGGTTTATCTTTCAACTTGGCGTCTTTATAAGGCTATTCTACCTATGTTTTCGTTTCAACATGTTGAGTATGAAAGCGTTGACAGGTTTATACTGGATTTCTACAGAGAGGTTTATAAAAGGTATTTTGATGAGAAGAATTTGATACCAGATGGTAACCTTGTTGAGATAAGGTATGAGGAGTTTGTTAAAAAACCGGTTGACACTTTAAAAGCCATTTATAAAACCCTTAATATTAAGGGTTTTGAGCAGGCTAAGCCTGCGTTTAAGAGTTATGTTAAAGCTCATGAAAGCTACAAACCTTACACCTACAAAATCGATGAGAGCATCAGGAAGAAGGTGTATGATGAGTGGGGGTTTGTCTTTGAAGAGTTCGGTTATAATCGATAATAACCGTTTTTACATGAGAGGTGTTTATCTGGTAAATTTTATGAATGCCTGTCTGTTTCTGCTAAGTGTGCAGGGGTAGCCAAGCCAGGTCAACGGCGACAGACTCAAGATCTGTTCCTGTAGAGGTTCGAGCGTTCGAATCGCTCCCCCTGCACTTTTTTACAAACACACTACACAGATTATGAAACATATATTTCATAAATCGTAGATACGTTTATGAATCCTATTTGTATTGCACAAATGCAAGCCTTTGCACAATGTGGGGAGAAGAAGATGAGTATACAAATCCTTAGGTTGAACTCTCTACTTTTCCCTCACCACCTTAAGGCATCCCATCCCTCACCGCTGAAGAGAGTAGGGGGCTCTTTTTTGACAGTGCCTCTCTCTTCATAGCCCCCCTTTCTTCAGTGGAATAGCAGTATTTTTCAAAAAAAACCGCAAACATCTATATGTGGATAGTGTTATTCAAACGGTTAGATGTCTGGATTGGATTACAAGACGGTTGTGGTGCGTTACGGTGAACTTGCTTTGAAAAGCCAGAGGGTTAGGAGAAGGTTTGAGGAGACTTTGATAAGGAACATCGATTATGCTTTGGATAAAAAAAACATTATTCACAGCATTAAACAAGAGAGGGGTAGGATATACGTTTATGGTTCTAAGATAGATGAGATAACGAGGATGTTGACAAGGATATTTGGTGTGGTCTCAGTTAGTCCTGCCTTTGAGGTACAATCCAGTGTTGATGTTATTGGAGAAACAGTTGTCTTGGTTTTAAAATCACTTTCGCCGCAGCAGGGAAAAAGTTTTGCTTTACGTGTAACTAGAACAGGTACACATGATTTCACCAGTCAGAGTTTAGCCATCAAGGTTGGTGATGTGGTGAGGAGAACACTCAACCTTGTTGTTGACCTTGATGAACCCGATGCTGAGGTTTTCATTGAGGTTAGAGGTGAGAAGGCTTTTGTTTACACTGAGAAGCTCAAGGGACCTGGTGGTTTGCCAGCCGGAACTCAGGGTAATGTTATGGCTTTGATAGAGAGTAAGAGGGACGTGCTTGCATCATGGTTTTTACTTAGAAGAGGTTGCAGTGTTGTTGCTCTGGTTTTAGGAAAAAAAGAGTTGGTTAAATCATTGGTTGATGGTTGGTTTCTATGGGAGCATGTGAAGGTGGTTGAGGAGGGGTTTAACGGGGAGATGCTTGAGTCTTTGTTGAACGGTTTTGTGAGGAAGTATGACTGTAACGCTGTTGTTGTCGGCGACACCTTTGAAGAGTTTGAAAATAAATTTAAAAAGGGGTTAAACCTTGAGTTTTTTGTTGACGTACCTATACTGAGACCTCTACTGATGTTTAAGGAGAAGGAGGTTGAAGATAGAATCAGGGAGTTGTGGCTATGAGGGTAATGGTTCTTGGCGCAGGTGCCATCGGCTCTTTGTTTGGTGGTTTACTTTCGAAAAACAACGATGTAACCCTTGTTGGTAGGGAGGCTCATGTTGAGCAGGTTAAAAAACATGGGTTGAGAATAACGGGCGAGATTGATGCTGTAGTTCACCCATTTGCTGTTTGTGATGTTTCTGAGGCTGAGGGGAAACCCGATCTGCTTTTGATAACCGTTAAATCCTATGACACCGGTGAGGCTGCTGAGATTGCAAAAAAGGTTGTTGGAGAAGAAACCCTTATTCTTTCACTGCAAAATGGTTTAGATAACTTGGAGAAGATAACCTCGGTTTTAGGGGAGAAAAACGTGGTCGCAGGGGTGACAACAGAGGGCTCATTGTTTCTGAAACCCGGCGAAATAAAGTACACTGGAAGAGGTTCAACGGTTGTTGGTGAGATAAACGGTTCAGTCACTGAGAGAGTTAGGAGGGTGGCTGAGGTGTTTAATGCTGCAGGTTTTAAAACCAGTGTTTCAGGGAGTATAATTAGGGAGATTTGGAAGAAAGCTGTTGTTAACGCTTCAATTAACCCTATCACCGCTTTGTTTGACATAAAAAACGGGGAGGTGCTGCAGCATAAACCGCTTTATGAGTTTATGAGAAGAGCATGTGTTGAGGCGGTTAGGGTTGCAAGAAAGGTTGGAATGGAGATGGATGAGGAGGAGATGGTTGAGAAGACACAGGAGGTGCTTATGGTTACAGCTGAAAACTATTCATCGATGGTTCAGAGTCTCAGGAAAGGAAAGTCTACTGAGATAGATTCCATAAACGGTTACATGCTGAGGATGGCTGTGAAATATGGGGTTAGGGTTCCTATCAACGAGTTGCTTGTGAGGATGGTTAAGATAAGGGAGGAGATGATGCGATGAAGGTTTTTGTGACCAGGAAAATTCCTGAACCAGGCCTTGAGTTGTTGAGGAGAGAGTGCTCGGTTGTGGAGGTTTTTCCTCATGATAGGATTCCAAGTAAGGAGGAGATAATTGAGGGTTTAGGGGGCAAGGATGGTTTACTTTGTCTTTTAACTGATAAGATAGACGAGGAGGTTATTACTTCGAACCCTAAATTGAGGATGATTTCAAGTTACGCTGCAGGTTATGACAACATTGATGTTGAGACAGCAACCAAGCTTGGTATACCTGTTAGTAACACTCCTGATGTGCTTACTGATGCAACGGCTGAGATGGCATGGGCTTTGCTTTTTGCTGTTGCAAGAAGAATAGTTGAGGGTGATGCTTTTACACGTGAGGGAAGGTTCAAGGGTTGGTCCCCTCTGCTCATGCTTGGTAAGCAGGTATCTGGTAAAACGCTTGGTGTTGTTGGGGCAGGAAGGATAGGTACAGCGTTTGCATTAAAAGGCAGAGGTTTCAACATGAAAACACTTTATTTCAATAGAAGCAGAAACAGGTTGCTGGAGGAGGAGCTTGGAGCTGAAAAGGTTTCTCTTGAGGAGTTGATGAGGGAGTCCGATTTTGTATCCATTCATCTCCCGCTCACTTCTGAAACGTATCATTTCATAGGTTACAGGGAACTTAGTTTAATGAAAAAGGATGCTATTCTTATAAACACTGCTCGAGGCGCCATAATAGATGAGAATGCTTTGGTTGAGGTTTTAACTGAGAAACGCATTTTTGGTGCAGGTCTTGATGTTTATGAACATGAGCCCATGGTTGATGAGAGACTTAAGAAACTAAGTAATGTTGTGCTTCAGCCTCACACGGGTTCAGCGACCCTTGAAGCGAGAACGGAGATGGCAATCATAGCTGCTGAGAACCTTATAACTGGTTTAAAGGGAAGGAAACCAAGATACTGTGTTAACCCGGAGGTATTTGACCGTTCATAGTGTAAAAACCCATATCTCTCTTTCCTTTGGCAGCTCCTCCTTCTCGATGTCTATCTCGTTTCCAACATAAAGTACTTTAAACCTGTTTTTTGCCAGAAACGGGTCAAGGTCAGATATTGGGAGTGATAAACCAGGTATCTTGTAATGCATCGGCACTGTAATCCCTGGTTTGATATTCTGCATTGTACGCCATGCCCCATCTGCATCGAGAGTAAATGTTCCACCAACAGGTATAAAGAGAACATCTACTTCTCCTATTTTCTTAAGTATTTCCTCATCAGGCTCATGTCCAAGGTCGCCAAGATGGCAGAATGTTATGTCATCAATCGTGAATTTGAATATTATGTTTTCTCCTCTTTTTTTACCATGTACCTCATCATGGTAGGATAGTATTCCCTCAATCGGCACTCCTTTGACAACTCTTTTACCAACATCCTTTACAACCACTGAGTCATCCTTTTTAACAGTCTTTACACTATTGTGGTCATAGTGGTCGTGGGATACAAGGATTATATCTCCTTCAACCATTGGTTTCTGTATACCTATCGAACTACCATCATGTGGGTCTGTAACTATGGTGAGTTTGTTTGTTATCTCGAAACATGCGTGCCCATGCCATCTGATCTGTAACAACACGCCTCCCTCCAAAATGGTAAAGTCATGTGTGCTTAAATATATTACGAAAAACCACTATGGCCGGACACGTTTGAAAACCAAGTATTCAATTGGGTTGTCAAGCACGGCAAGGGTGTAGATTTTTCTAACTGAATGTGCGAGACGTACTCCTCTGCTTATGAGTGACCAGCCTGTTGAGAAATTCCTGTCAATCACGTCGATGAGGTACTCAGCGTGGGTTTTATGAGGATCCTTTTCGTATGCCCTGAAGTGTGTACCGAATTTGAAACCTGTTTTAACACTCAACCCTCTGTGTTTTAAATCCTTGTAGACACGGTATCTTTTCTCTACATCAGGTTGCTGTTGTTTAGCCAGGTTTTTCAATCTTTTGGAGGAGATGAGTTTTCCATGGTGTTCAACATCTAAAATCTCTTTTTCCACGAGGTAGATTGATTCAGTCAAAGAAAGCTGAAGTCCCTTGGCAAAGGGTTTACCAAAAAACTCTGATGTAAGTAGTATATGAGCAAATCTTTTATCTGGAACAAAAACATGGTTTTTGATTAGTACACCCTTTCCTTTTTCATCCATTGTTTTACCTACGTTTCCCTTTGGTTCAACCGTAGAGATACCATAATAGGTGACATCCCCCTCCTCATCAGCAATGGCTATCCACAACCGATCCCATTCATTGTAGATGCTATGGCAGAGGGAGAGGAGGGGTTTTATGTTAAACTCTTCTCTCT
Source organism: Thermoplasmata archaeon (assembly GCA_021161865.1). Lineage (GTDB taxonomy): Archaea > Thermoplasmatota > E2 > DHVEG-1 > B18-G2 > B91-G9. The sequence goes on along the minus strand of JAGGZU010000093.1, from coordinate 6,636 downwards.
CTGCTTTAGCTGATACAAAGGTTTTTCCATTTTTCTCCTTCATGGAAACAACAAAATCAATGTTTTCATCATCAGAGGTGCATTCTACCCTGTATCCTCTTCTTTTTAGGTCTCTGTAAACCATGTACCTATGTTCGAACCGTGGGTCCTCTGATATCAGTTTGTCAAAGAGTTCATGGAAAGAGGTTTCTTTGTCATCACATAGCACTCTTAGTTTCCCGTTTTCTGCTAGGAAAGCTCCTTCAACCAGATCCAACTTCAGCCTTCCTTTCTTAAGTGGTTTACCAAAACCTCCTCTGTTATGGATTTTATTGGCATCCCTCTGCTCGTCAACTAAAATGTAGTTCTTCCTGAGTAAGCCGAACATTTAAGCGTGTATTGTGGAGCCGTACTTTAGTGTTTTCTATAGTACTCTTCCATACTCCTTGGCATCCACATTTCAGGTGGAAACTCTTTTTTGAAGCGTTTTTCTCTTGCAATCACAGCTGCGCCAACAATCAGCATTACAACCAACAGCGTTGCTGCCGCATAAACCCATTTCAGGTCGAATGGTAGAGATGCAACGAAGCTGTTATGTTGTGGAGGGTTGATGGGGGGTATACCTTCAAACCTAGACTGTTTTTGAACCGGTGGACTCACCATAAAGTGGAGGGCGCCAGCAATCATCTGAGCATACCTGTAGTATACAATCGCATCGGTGGTGGAGCCGTTTTCTAAGGTTTGAGCAAACTCAAAGTAGCTTACAGCTAGAATGGGTTCTATACCAAGGCTTCTGCTTTCACTGATGGCTGTAGCTGCACTTTCTCTGGTTTTGTCCAGTTTATCCTGTTTTGCGCCATCAACCAACTCTAGAGCTAGGTTTGCTTTTGCTAAAGCCTCAAGTGACGCGAAAAGCGAGGACGCAGGGTATTCTTCTATCTCACTTCCAGCATCATCTATGAGGTCACCAACTCCTGATAGAAGGGAGGAGCTTTCACCCATCTCCTGCAGTATTATACTTGAGTAAGTATTTGCCTGAATGGCTAGGTCAAGGTATCTATGGGCAACATCGTCAAGTACTGAGTTGTTGACTTGACCGATGTCTTCAAACGTTGATGACATGTTAAGCCACCATCCAACGCTTTTACTTCTCTCAAAGGCAAAGGCCAGTTTGTATAATGCATTGAGATAATCCCTTTTTTGATAATCCTGCTGTGCATTTTTCAGGTAATCCTCTGCGTCAAAGGCACGTTTCTGCGCGGCACCAACACATTGGAGAGAGGTCATTCCTTTGATTGTTGCATCCTTGGCTTTTTCACTCTGATTGGATACGAAGGATTCAACTGTGTTAAAAAGGTTGTCAAGGTAATTTCCTCTATCATCGGTGTTAAAGTAATTGGATGCATACTGCACAAACCTTGAGTTTATAAGGGATTGGAAGGCGCTGCTTGTACTCGAGTAAAACAGTTTTTTCTCATAGGAGTCCCTGGCTTTTTCCAGTGAGGTTTGTGCGTTGTCAAGCATGTCGTTGATTTGGTTTCTGTAGTAGAAGGGGAAGGAGTTTGGGATGTCGCTTTTAGTGTTTTCAAATAAACTTTTTGCGGTAGCGTAACTGTTGTTTGCATCGTTAATGAGATGTAAAGCAAGCGGCTCCATGGACGTGGTGTAGTTGCTGGTTGTTATTGTTTCGTTTGAAACATGTGTTTCGAATGTGTGACCTGTGAAGTATAGAAGCGCCTCGTTTATGTCAGCAACCTCTATTGCTTCTATGCCAAAGTTGTTCATGGCATACTCTGAGATGTCGATTGGTACTCTCTTCTGTACAATCTGTATTATACCACCCATGTTTTTTGTTTCAGTAACGGTTTTGTACATAACGCCTTGTCCCTTCGGGAAAAGGAAACGGGTTGCGCCAACGGAATAGGCTGCTTCAATTTTTTCAGGTATGCCACCAACCGGTCCTATGCTGCCATCTGGATCAATCATGCCAGTCATCATCGTCCTGTTGTCAAGCTGCCAGCCTTCAAGGGCCGCGATGGTTGCTATGGTCATGACTGCACCAGCTGATGGACCACCTATGATGGGTGAGGAGGTCTGTATTACAAAGAAGAAATCATAGTTTGAGATGTCGATGCCTGTTAACGTTCCCGCTACCATTACAGCGAGACGGGCGGAACCCTGCATGTCTATTTGAGTCAATGGGAGGGTTTCAACAAACACCTTGCCGCTGCAGCCTGTACCGTTTTGAACGGTTACGGTGATGGTGGATGTGACACCAACTAAACCGTTGCTGGTTCTTGCTACCGCTGGTGCATACACCGATACGGTTCTATAGAAAAGTGTGACGTTTCCTTCTTCGAAGGATGCTGATGTAAGGGAAATGTTTGCGGAAAATAAGACCATCAATACCAAACATGTCGCCAAAAATCTTTTCTTCATAAGAACCACCCAATACAATAGTAGAGGAAGGTAGATATCTGATGGGAATAAAAATTTATCGGTGTAATTGAGTGTTTTTTTCATGTTTTTGACCTGTAAGGCATCTGTTTTGTGTCTATTTCTGTTGCATAAAACACTGTGATAATTGTTAAATACAGCATTGTAGTATGTATGTATATCTTTCGAAATGCTTAAGAAATACCTATCATTTACCTAAAGCCTGATTTACGGTTTATAAAAATATGTTAGATGATGCAGATGGAAAGGCCAATTGAGGAACTTGAAAGGGAAAGAGAGGGGCTTCAGAAAAAAGCGAATGAGTTGCGGAAAAAGAGGGATGACCTTCATCTTCAATCAAAACAACTGGCTAAGGAGAGGGATGACCTTAATGCGGAGGTCAGGGCTTTAAGAAATAAGATAAAGGAACATAAAAAGAAGAGGGATGAGTTAAACGAAAGAGTTAAACATGCAAAGAAGAAGAGGGATGAACTAAACAAAGCTTATCTGTCGGCTAAGAAGAAATTACGTGAGATAGAGAAATCCAGATCCTCTGCCCTTGGAGTAAACATATCGAGGCTTAAAAAGGAGTTGAAAAAACTTGAGTTGGAGCAGATGACTAAGCCAATGACTCCTGCTAAGGAAAAGGAGGTTATTGAGCAGATTGCTCAGCTTCATTTGAAGATAAAGGATTATGAGAAGAAACTGAGTGAGGATGTAAAACTGAAAAGGGCTTTAGAGGAACTGCAGATAGCAAGGGAGAAGGCGGAGAAGCAGCATGCACAGGTAGAAACCCTTGCTGATAAAGCTCAGAGTGAACATGAGAACATGATAAAATTACTCAAGCAGTCTGACAACCTTATTAAAAAGGTGAATGAGCTTCAGGAGAAGATCGTTTTTGTAAAGATTGAGGCAGATAAGACGCATAAGGAGTTCATTGAGTGTGTTGACAGGATTCATGAGCTTGAGAGGATTATATCCTCAACAAAGGAGAAGCATAAGAGAGAGAGGAGGGAGAAGGAAACCTCTTCCATAAAAAGAGAGGCATATGAGGTCTTTGAAAGGTTTAAACGTGGAGAGAAACTCAGTACCGAGGATTTACTTTTACTGCAGAAGGCGGGACTTATCTAAAGATGGGTGAGGGTTTGTGCAGTGTGAGATGTGTGGTAAGGAATGTTCAACAACGGGCAGATATGTTAGTATAGATGGCGTCAAAATGTTTGTTTGTCCGGATTGTGCCAAGTATGGGACGTTTATCTCCTCAGCACCTTCTCAAGTTAAACCTAAAACACAGCGACATGTTGTTAAACCAGCTGTTAAACGTCCAGCGAAGAAGGATGTCTTTGAAAAAATGACAAAGACGCTTGTTCCTGATTGGGCTGAACGGATTAAAAAGGGCAGGATGAAGAAGGGACTCTCACGTGAGGAGCTTGGTTTCAGGGTTGGGGAGAGGACGGTGGCTATTGCTAAAATGGAGAACCGGGATCTCCGCCCGTCGGATGAAACCGTTAAAAAATTGGAAAAGGAGTTGGACATAAGTTTGTTTCAGGAGGTTGAGGAGGTTCATCTTCATACCTCAAAAACGACAGGTGGTAGGCTTACCCTTGGTGACATATTAAGGATGAAAGAAGAAGAACATGAGTGAACAAAACATTTCTTTTATCGCTCATCATATACTGAAAGGGGGCGTAGCTTTATATCCAACTGATACCCTGTATGCTCTTGGTTCCAGTATTTTTGATGAGAATGCGGTGAGGAAGGTTTTTGAGATTAAAAAAAGGCCGTTCACTGAGCCGTTGCCTGTTGCCGTAGATTCTGAGGTTAAGTTGGAGGAAATCGTTTTTTTGAATGATGACGCAAAAAGGTTGATTGACGTTTTTTTACCTGGCCCTTTAACCATTGTGCTTAAAAAGAGGGATGTTCCAGATGTTGTAACGGCGGGTAAACCGACTGTTGCTGTGAGGATTCCTGGGAATGATAAGGCTTTGAAGTTGCTTTCGGAAACCGGTCCTTTAACAGTTACAAGCGCTAACATACATGGGAAACCGGTATTAGGTGGTGTTGAGGAGATTAGAAGGCAGTTAGGGGTTGATCTTCCAGCGATTGATGATGGATGGCTGAGTGAGGATCCTTCAACCATTGTTGATCTCACTGCAGATAAACCTATGGTGCTGAGGGAGGGAATTATATCAAAAGGCAGGATAATGGATGTGATAGATGATGGATGAGGAGATTTACAGGAAGTATGTGAGAGCTGGTAGAATAGCTGCTGATGCCAGAAATTATGGTATCAAACATATTGGAGCAGGGGTGTCTTATCTGGAGATAGCGGAGATGGTTGAGAAAAGGATAAAGGATGCTGGGGCGGAACTGGCGTTTCCTGTTAATCTGTCAGTTAATGAGGTCGCTGCTCATTTTACTCCCGCCCATAACGATAAACTTTTTTTTAAAAAGGGTGATGTTGTTAAGCTTGATGTTGGTGCGCATGTTGATGGTTATATTGCTGACACCGCTGCAACTGTAGAGGTTGAGAGTGAAAATTACAGTGCGTTGATTGATGCCTCAAGGGAGGCGTTGATGAAGGTTGTTGATATTGTGAAGCCAGGTATGGGGTTAGGTGAGATAGGAAGAATTGTATCTGACACAATAGAATCAAAGGGTTTTAAACCCATTGAAAACCTTTCCGGGCACAGTCTTCAAAGATATATTTTGCATGCAGGTTTGTCTATACCAAATGTTCCTGATTCAACGCATGAGGTTTTGAGGAAAGGTCAGGTTGTGGCTATCGAGCCTTTTGCCAGTACGGGGGCAGGGCATGTTGTATCAAGGGGTGTGAGCAACATTTACCGTTACGTCAGGATGCCGTTGTTTAGGGATGTAAAGACTCGTGTGATGGCTAAGAAGATAAAGATGAGGTTTAACACCCTTCCGTTTGCAGAACGGTGGTGTACTTCATTTATACCTGATACAAAAAATGGTTTAAGGCGGATGGTGGTTGCAGGAAGCATCTATGGTTACCCACAGCTTATTGATGGGGCTAAGGGTATTGTGAGTCAGCATGAACATACTATCATTGTAACCGAGGATGGTTGTGAGGTTACGACATGAAGCAGAAGAAGGGTAAGAAGGTCGTTAGAAGAAGGGTTGAAAAGGTTGTTAGATTGATGGAGATGAACTGGAAGGAGATAGATGGTTTGGATAGAGAGAAAACGGTTTTTTTTCTGCCGATCAGCCCTTTGGAGGAGCATGGTCCGCATTTACCAGTTGGCACGGATCTTTTGATAACTGAGGAGGCTGCTAAAGAGGCTATCAGGGTTTTGATGAAGAAAAAAACCGGTGTTTACCCTGTTCTTTTACCTTCTATACCGGTTGGTCATAGTAGTTTAGCCATGGATTTTCCGGGTACTCTATCTGTGGATGCTTATGTTATACGTGATGTTGTGTATGGTGTCGCCTCTTCTCTTGCTAGGTATGGGTTCAAGTATCTTTTGATTTGTACTTATCATATGGATCCGTTCTATGTTAAGGCGATATATAAGGGCATAAGGAAGGTGATGTCGAGGTATCCTATGATGGTGGTTGAGCCAACATCGGCATACTTTTATGGTGATAAGAGTGAGGAGGGGGATATTCATGCTGGTTATGATGAGACCTCTGTGATGCTTTATCTTTATCCCTACCTTTTGGATTCATCCTACAAGTCTCTGCCTGAATGTCATCTTTCCTCGTTTTCTACCAAGGATTTCAGGAAGACGTTGAGGGAGCTTGGCGCTGTTGATGGCTACGTCGGTGACCCTTCGAGAGCTGCAATAGATCATGGGAAGAGGTTGTTTACTGAGTTGGTTGAGTTGTATGTTACGGCGGCTGTTGATTTGCATGGTGGTAGAGTCTCTTCATCTATCCCAAGATTGATAAGATGGCTGCCATTGTTTTTGCAACGTAAGCATTAAAATGTTTTAAAAACGTTTTGCATAAGATGTGTTGGTATAAATTATATCAATAATAACTTTTGTAACTAAAAAAAGGTAGCAATCTTCTATATTTATCCTTCATATTTATTAATAAATTAATATTTTATTCTAACTTCTAACAGAGAGGTTCTGGGAGAGCCTTAAAAAGGAAAAGGAGGTAAAAAAGGAATGAGAAGAATACTGACAAGTATAATGACCATTGGTGTAGTGGCTGCGATGATGGGAGTGGGAACCTTCGCTTATTTCAATG
>JAGGZU010000107.1 GCA_021161865.1 Thermoplasmata archaeon | reverse complement strand
ATATTATAGTTTAGTTCTAATCTAAATTATTTAACCAAATAAATTAACAAAGTTATAAAATAAATATTAAAAATAAAATATAAGGTTTGAGGGTAAAAACACCTATCTAGCAAACCTCTTACCTAACATCGTCTTTAGAAAACCGTTGTCATCGAATCTTTCAAATAACCTTTCAAGTAGGAGATGAAGCATGTTAAACCCTTTGTCATCATTGTTTTCATGACCGCTGTTGTCAACCTTATTTGACCCATTGTTATTATCCAGCGGAACGCCCGGTGCGCTGTTGGATTCATTTATCTCCGCCGTAGTACCGTTTTCAACAGGTTTCCCTGTCTCCACAGTATCTGGCTGGTAGCCTGAACCATCCTCCGAAACCTGTTCATCACCATCATTTGAATCTACGTTGGGTAAGTCTGGTAACGTGTTGCTTGCTCCATCGGGTTTTTCATCTGTGATGTTTATTTCACGTAAACGAAACTTCTCTTTAATCATGTCATCTATACTCTGCCCTGAATCTTCTGGGGGATCAACACCGACATATACTGTGGTTGTGGCTGTATGATAAATGTATGTGTCTCCTGGCGGATTGTCTGGTAAGCACCATTGTAAGTCACTCAATAAGGGTATGTTTTTCCAATCTAGGATATAGTAGTAAAACACTGTTACTTCATACACCCCCGGTTTGTTGTAAACATGTGTTGGGTTTTGGTTGTTTAAGGCGACACTTTCTCTTTTCGGCGGGTTTATCAACGTAATCTTGTTTCCATGTGTTGTTCTCTCTATGATGTGAGATTCCCCGTTTTCTTCGTTGAAACCATCACCAAAGTACCATCCAAAGGTGTAGTACTGGTAATAGTACTTTGGGTTGCTTCCACGGTCAAAGGTTGCATGAAACTTTATCGGTTCACCAACGTCACCAACATATGGGCCATGTGGGTCCAACACCGCTGGTTTATGGTTTCCTCTTGGTGGTGTAGTATCGGTGTCATTGTCGATTGTGTCATGTTTGATTGTAGGCATTATACCATTAAAATCAGGTTTTGTTGTTTTTTTGCCTCCCACAGGTTTTACATCATTGCCCGCCGTAATGATGTGGTATGTGCTATGGGGTATGTTGCTGCCTGTATCCACAGTATTTTCGTTTGAATCATACTTTGGGTTATAAGTTCTTGTTCTGTTAATCTCTGGTAACTCAATTTTCCCGGTTTTAACCTCATATTTCAAATCATGGCTATCATAGGAGTTTTTCATGTTTGTTCGCCATACCCGTATGTAGCCCACTGCATTTCCAGCTCCACTTGAATAGTCTATATTCCTTCCATCACCTCTCCATCCGCCGTTTGAGACAATGTAGATGTATGCAAGTGTGCCGCTGCCACAGGTGATCTGAGAGGGGTTAACTGTGACTGTTATGGTGTCCTTTTCACCTGTTGAGGTTCCACTTGCGGGAGTGATTGAAACCCATGGACATGGCGGATAGGTGAATAAGGAATAGGTGAGTGTTCCTTTCCCAGAGTTCCATATCTGGAATGTTTTTGTTTGCCCATCAGCGCTGTTGCTACGGTCAAAGATTAGTGTCGGCGCTGGTGGCCAGTATCTCAAGGTTGGTCCACCCCCGTAGAACCTGTACACGTGTACCTTTATAAGCATCTGTTTTGGTGTGTTATAAAGCATCTCTCCTGTGCTTTTGGCTGGAGAGTCTATTATTACTGTAGCAAGATGGTAACCCGGTGATAAACCGGTTGTGTCTACACATATATCTCCTATCATGCTGTAACCGTTTTCAGGGCATAGTACTCCATCTGTTGGGAATAGTGAAACCCAGGGGTGTTCTTCGTCACCAGACTGATATTTTATCTTTAGGTGATATGGAACAATGGTTTCATCATCACTGTAGGTTGAGTACCATATGGCGTAAGACCATCTGAAGGTTTTCCCTTCATACATGGATCCAAAATCAGCTTCTGGTGGACTCCACCCAAGCGCTGGGCCAAGAGGTGTGTAGTTTGCTTCCCATGGCAAAACGGTTGCGTTAAGTAGGTGTCCACCGTTGCAACCGCCATCGCATCCATCGAGGGTGCCACTGGAGTGGTTGTTGTGTATGGACGCAGTTTTTGCGAAGATGTTGGATGCAGGGGTAAGCATTACTGCACATATCAAAACAGCTAAAACCAGGTTTTTCGAAACCTTTTTCATGTGGATTACCTCGTTAAGTTTTCCAGTCCTTAATATATATTAACAAATATAAATAGTTTGTGATTTATATAAATTGATTATATTTTATATGTCATCGGTTAATGATACAACTCTAAAACCTCATAACCGAGAGGCTATCTTTTTTAAAACAGAACTCTTAGACTCTCCTGTCTTGTCAACCAAAACCCTTCCCTTTGCTTCCCATTGTCTCGAAGGATACTTCGCCTCTTTTTCAAGGACAGGATGTAAGCCAAGCGACTGCGCGGCCTTCGCTAAACCTTCCACAGTAGGATTTTCTACAGCCTCCTTCCTTGGAATCCTTCGCCCCTCATCTCTAGAGAGTTTTTTGTCAAAATAAGCAGGCCATAAAACATATTTTCCATCTTTTTTTCCAACCATGGCTCCTCAAAAAACCTTATTTGATTAAAACAGCAGAGATCTCTCCATTCTGCCCCGGTCGAGATGTCACTCTTGCCTTCCCAAGTTTTGTCTCTATCACAGCACCCTTAGTTATAATATTTCTCCGCACATAGTGGGGGTTCGCAGGGTTTTCAGCAACACTGATTATCTCAGTTTTAACAGTTTTACCAGTATCTTTATCGGTAACATAGGCTTCTTTAGCAGCGAGTAAACGAATCTTTTTGTTACCACCTGTTGTCCTGATATGTTTTCTCCTTGTTTCACCAACACTTGTAACAAGCTGCTCTCTCCCTATCTCATACTTTCTTTTACCACGATGAGCTCGTATTATTTTACCAGCAATGTTTCTCCTTGATCTACCTTGCCAAAGCGCCATACTAGGATGGGAATATAAAAGAGATATTTAACATTATGCCTAACTTAAACATGGATGCTATATATTGATGCCAAACATTTATTTTTAATCTCATTTGTGAATACATAGGTTTTCTCAGAAAGCTTCACCATTGGATAAAAAGTTGGAATGCGAGATGGGGGGCGGTGGTGTAAAAAATGTATGTTAAATGTTAATATTGTTTTAAGAAGATGTAAACCCGGTTTTCACACTTCCTGCATCAAGAATGGACCCAGACAGCGAAGCCTCTCACGATACTCATCAGGATAAAGGAACCATTCTGTAGCAGCTATACTGCTCAACAACGAGTTTCCATCCTGCGGGGTGAAACAGAAACCAATAACCTCGTTTTCATTCCGCACATGCAACGTTGGCAGCACAACAACGGTTTGATTTAAGATTCTACCATAATGCCCATGGTCTCTGCCAAACGAGAATATGAGATTAGCGGACTTCTTATGTGTCACAGCAACCCTCGGGTTTCTCCAGAAACTGTACTCTACATCCTCCCTCGTCACCTTTTTATCCAGCTGAACATCGAACCATATAGAATGCATGTACTGTGTGTTAACCTTCATGGCGCTCGAGAAAACATTGAGTTCATGCCCCATTGTTTTGTACAGATGATATACATCCCTTGCATGGTGAGTACCCATGTCTCCTTCACCATGCGTTCCAACCTGAGGAGCAGGTATAAACTTAGCATCCTGACTAATATCATTTGCTCTCCTGATACAAACAAACCTTCCATCAACAAGATGATTCTTTTTTCCCTCAATCGCAAGGGTATGAATAACCACAGCTATGTTATGAGTGTTGCAGCTAACAATCTGAATAAACTTATCCTTCTCAGTCAAAGCTTCATCATTTATACCAAGCGCATACATTTTACCGAAACCAAACTCTGATCCCTGAGCCAGGAAACCCTTCACCTTGTGCTTGTATTTCTCATAGTATTTCTCCTTGTTGGCCAACCCAACTCCCTTTGGTGTACAGTCTATGACAACGGATGCCCTCTCTATCGCCTCCTCTGCAGTGTAAGTGGGTTCCAATCCAAGCTCACGGAACTCCTCGAGTTTATCATCATCTGCTACAAGAGAAGCCCCTCTGTTTAAAAGCCCTTTTACCTTTGGTCTATCAAGCAGTTTTGCACTGCGTTTATGGAAGGTAACCTCATCAATACCCAGTTCCCTTCTAATGTCACAAAGCAGACCAATCAATGGCTCACCAATGGTTCCAGTACCTACGACATGAACAATGTTTCCATCACTCATCTCATGACCCAATTCTGAGAATGCTGGACAGGGATTTAAGGCTTGCTACGACAAACTTATCTACACGCGTGAATTTACCCTTCCAACTATGGATATAAGATTTATTCTTGGGAACGGTTTCGACTCAAACATCTATCTGATAATTGGGGAAAAACCCACGCTTGTTGATGCAGGCATGGGATTAAACCATGGTTATGTGTTAGATAATATAAAAAAAAATATTTCACCGCAAACTATTAAACAGATCATACTCACCCATGAGCATATAGACCATTCACGGGGAGTAAAAAAACTGTTGAAAGAAACAGGAGAAAACACCCTTGTTTTTGCCCATGATTATGCTGCTGAAAAACTGGAGAAACACGGCGATAGGGTTTCAGAGTTTTTCGGTGTGTTCATGCCAAAGATAATGGTTGATAAAAGGTTGAAGGATGGAAGTAAAATTAAGATGGGTGACAACGAGTTTGTTGTTATACACACCCCCGGTCACACCCCAGGTTGTATATGCTTGTATAATGAAGACGAAAAAACCCTTTTCTCAGGTGACACGGTTTTTTCCCATGGCGGCTTCGGCAGATACGATTTCCCCGGCGGAGACCCGTTTATGTTGATGGAGTCGCTTGAAAAACTTGCTTCATTGGACGTAAAAGACATTTACCCCGGGCATGGAGAGATAGTGGTTGGTAGTGGAAACCAACACATCGCTTTAGCTCTTAAAAACCTGAGGTCGCTGATATAAATGCCGAGTGTGCGTGATATTCTTAATGAACTTAAATGGCGTGACAACAGTGAATTCAACAAGGTTGAAGTGTGGTACAGGCATAGAGGTGCACCAAATGATACAATGGTTATCTCTGGGGAAGAAATCGTTTCTCTTCACAAGTCGTTTTTGGAGACAAAAACCGCAATGATACCATACCATAGAGTGATAAAGGTGATCTATGAAGGCAGGATACTATTCGACAGGTTTGAGATGTAAACAAAAACTTTGCAGTTCATCATAGATTATCTTTCACTCTGATTCAACTCCTCCATCATTCTTTTAATTAAATCAGGTATTCCATATCCAGTTACACATGAAATCTTAAGATACGGTGACCTCCTTCTCATAATATCTGATTTGTTTTCAACAACAATAACAGGCACATCTGGAAACATTTTTTTCACTCGTCTAAGAAGATTCCGTTGGTTATCCATGCTGTAACCACATTGCTCAGTTGGGTCAAGAACAAAAACTATGAGGTCTGCAAGATGAGTAAGCGCTGCAATAGCCTGTTTCTCTATCTTATTTCTTTCTGAAAGAGGTCTGTCGAGAAGCCCTGGTGTATCGATGAGTTGATATCTTATCTTGACATGATTTAATACCCTCTCCATGTGTCCAACATGGATAGTCTGAGTTGTGAAAGGATACGACGCCACCTTTGGTTTTGCCTCTGAAAGCATCTTAAGTAAAGAAGATTTCCCGACATTTGGATACCCTGCTATGACAATGGTTGGGACCTCCTGTATCTCGGGAAACCATTTAATTATGTTCTGTGCTTCATTAAGGAGTTTAAGGTGCTCATCCACCTGTTTAACTACACTTGATATTCTACCATAAATTTCCTTCTGTTTCTGCTTCAAAAAATCGATGTTTCCTGTTTTCTTCAAAGAAGACACCTGTTTAGCATAAATGTTTTGACAGGTTTTCCGTGCCCAATCCACTGCTCCAAGAGATTTCCTTAGCTTGTCAACATCTATTTTTATGTCAATAAGCTCCTGGTAAAACCTTGGTAGGTTTTCGATTGACGGAAAACCTTTAACATATTTCTCCAACGTGGAAACAACCTGTGTCACAAAAACATCTACTTTAGCTATAATAGTTTTTTTTGTCTTATAAAACCTGTCTCTATCATGCACTGATGTCTTTTTAACTCTACGAAATGCACCATCCAGTATCTCATCTGCAGATTTTATGTTGGGAATCCTTTTGAACATGATAATTGAAAAGCTTTATGTGATATGTGTAAATTAAGGTGTTGGTGTGATTGAGTATGGAAGAGGGTTTTATACTTTCAAACAAGTTTAGGCGAGCGGTTTTCACAGAGATAGTGGCAGGGGAACATGATGTTGTCAGGATTTCAAAGAAGCATCGTATACCTCTTGCTATAACTGAAAAAACCGTTAAGGAGCTGGTGGATGCTGGTGTTGTTAAAGAAGAGAACAATCGTTACACTTTGACCGATGAGGGGGAGAAGATAGCGGATAGGTTGAAGAGTCAGGAGCTATGAAACCGCAGCTTGTTAATGTACTTAAACACCTTGCTCTGCTTGGCGCTTTTTCAGATAAGATCGAGGTTTCATCCCTTGATCTTGCAGACCATTTAAAGGTTAGTCAGCAGACTGCATCCAGGTATCTCATAGAGCTGGAAAAACGCGGCTATATAACCAGGGAGCTTGGTGTAAGGAGGCAGAGGATTGGCCTGACAACGAGGGGTAAAACCCTGCTTCAAACCGAGTATTTACTGTATAAAAGGCTTTTTGAGCACCAGGATAGGTTGTATTTGACTGGCACTGTTTTTTCTGGTATGGGTGAGGGGAGGTATTACACCACTCTTGATAAGTATGTTGAACAGTTTAAAGAGAAACTTGGTTTTGTTCCGGTTCCTGGAACTCTTAACATTGAGGTTAATCCTTTGGAGCTGAGTAAACTTCATCTTCTTCGTTCATACCGTGGTATAGTGGTTGAGTCGTTTTCAACAGAGAACCGTTCCTTTGGTGCTGTAACATGTTATCCCTCAAGGATAAAGGATGTTGAATGTGCTGTTATTCAACCAAGACGTACTCATTACTCTAATGTTTTGGAGATTATAGCACCTGTTAACCTCAGAGAAACCTTTAATCTTAATGATGGTGACAGTATTGAGGTGAGTGTTTTTGTTGGTGATTTGAATGAGGAATCAGGAGATAGCTAGTATATTTTATGAGATCGCTGATCTCTTGGAGATAAAGGGTGAACTCCCTTTTAAGGTGAGAGCATACCGTAGGGCGGCTCAGAGGATTGAAACCCTTGATGGTGACATCGAAGATATATATAGTGAAGGCAAACTCAGAGAGATACCTGGGATTGGAGAGGCGCTTGCAAAAAAGATTGGTGAGATTATTGAAACCGGTAGACTAGAGTATCTTGAAAGACTTAAAAAGGAGGTGCCTGAGGGAGTGGTTAGACTGATGAGCATCCCTGGTTTGGGACCAAGGAAGACTGCTGTGCTTTACAAAAAACTGGGTATTAAAAACATTGAGGAGCTTAAAAAAGCAGCTGAACAAGGGAAACTACGAGACCTTGATGGTTTCGGTGTGATCACTGAAAAAAACATCCTTCGTGGTATTGAAATGCTTGAACGTTCAAGAGATAGGGTTTTGCTCAGTATGGCTTTTGAGGATGGTTCTCATCTTGTTGATTACTTGAAAGGAAACCGTGATGTACTTAACATAAGTATTGCTGGTAGTCTTAGGAGAATGAAGGAGACTATTGGTGACATAGATATTCTTGTTTCTTCGTTGAAACCAGAGGGTATCATGGATTTTTTTGTTAAATACCAAGATGTTTATCAGATTCTTGTTAAGGGTAGCACGAAAACCAGTGTTATTTTAAGAGACGGTTTACAGGTTGATTTGAGGGTGGTTAAACCAGAGAGTTTTGGTGCAGCTCTTCAATATTTCACTGGTTCGAAAGAACATAATATTCAGATAAGAAATTTGGCGATAAAGAAAGGGTTTAAAGTTAATGAGTATGGTGTCTTTGAGAAGGATACAGAGAAGTATGTTGCTGGAAAACACGAGGAGGAGGTTTACAAGGCTATTGGTTTGCAGTACATTGAGCCGGAGCTTAGGGAGAATCGTGGTGAGATTGAGCTCGCTCAGAAGAATAAACTTCCAAGGTTAATCGGTTACAATGAAATTAAAGGTGATTTTCATATCCATTCCAACTGGAGTGATGGTTCAGCGTCTGTGGAAGAGATTGCAAGGTTTGGGGAGAAACTTGGTTACGAGTTTGTTGGTATAGCAGATCATTCAGCATCGCTTAAGGTAGCGTATGGTTTATCTGAGGAGAAGGTGATGAAGAAAATCAAAGAAATCCGAAGGGTGCAGGAGAGGTTTGATATTCGTATTCTTGTTGGAACAGAGTGTGACATTAAACCTGATGGAACCATGGATTACAGGGACAGTGTTCTTAAGGAGTTTGATTTTGTTTACGCTGCAATACATACAAGGTTTAAGATGAGTCGGAGAGAGATGACTGAACGTATCGTTAAAGCTTTGGAGAATGAGTACGTGAATTTTCTTGCTCATCCAACCGGTAGGTTGATTGGTAGAAGAGATGCCTATGAGGTTGATGTTGAAAAAATTATTGATGCTGCTAAGGAAAACAATGTTTTTTTGGAGATCAATGCTTTCCCTGATAGATTGGATTTGAATGATGTTCATGCTAAGATGGCTAAAGATAAGGGTGTTGGGATGGTTATTGGTACTGATGCTCATAGTTTGGATCACCTTAGGTTTATGAGGTATGGTATTGCTGTAGCAAGAAGAGGTTGGCTTGAGAAAAAAGATGTTTTAAACACCTGTTCTTTAAATGAAATTGAGAGAACACTGTTGAGGTGATATTATGCTGTCGAAGGAGGAGGCTAAGAAGAGGATAGAGGAGCTACGTAAGTTGATAAGGCATCATGACTACCTTTATTATGTTTTGAATAAACCTGAGATTTCTGATGCTGAGTATGATAAACTTATGCTTGAGCTTAAGGAACTTGAGGAGAAGTATCCAGAGTTTATAACACCTGATTCTCCTACCCAGAGGGTGGGTGGTTTTCCTGCTGAGGAGTTTAAGACTGTTACTCATACTAAACCCATGCTCAGTCTTGATAGTGCTTTCACTGAAGAAGATATAAGGAGGTTTGATGAGCGCGTTAAGAGGGAGCTTGGTGTTGAGAGTGTCGAGTATGTTGCTGAGCCTAAGCTTGATGGTTTGTCTGTTGAACTGGTTTATGAGAACGGTGTTTTTGTGAGAGGTTCAACGAGAGGAGACGGTGTTAATGGTGAGGATGTTACTGAGAATTTGAAAACAATTAGGGCTGTGCCGCTGAGACTGAGGGAAGGTAGAGGTGTTCCCAGTTTGCTTGCTGTGAGAGGGGAGGTGATAATGCATATCGATGATTTTGAGGAGTTGAACAAACAGCTTATTGAGAGAGGCGAGGAGCCTCTTGCTAATCCTAGGAATGCTGCAGCTGGTTCTTTGAGAAGATTGGATCCTAGAGAGACTGCTGAGAGACCTCTTGACATCTTTTTTTATGAGATTCTCAATATTGAGGGTGTGGAGGTTGATACTCAGTGGGATGCTTTGAACCTTCTTAGGGAGTGGGGGCTTAAGGTTAACCGTCTTATTGAGAAATGCAGTAGCATAGATGATGCTATTAGGTATCATGGGAAGATGGCTGAGAAGAGAGAGAAGCTTTCTTATGAGATTGATGGGGTTGTTATTAAGGTTGATCGTTTGGAGTATCATGAGAAACTTGGTATAAAGGCTAGGTCGCCAAGGTGGGCTATCGCTTATAAGTTCCCTCCAAGGGAGGAAGAAACTGAGATTGTTGATATTGTTGTGCAGGTTGGTAGAACAGGTGCTCTTACTCCTGTTGCTTTGCTTAAACCTGTGGATGTTACAGGTGTTACTGTTTCAAGGGCTACCTTGCATAATCAGGATTTTATTGATCAGATGGATGTAAGGATTGGGGATAAGGTTAAGGTTGCAAGGGCGGGGGATGTTATCCCTGAGGTTGTTAAGGTTTTGAAGGAGAAAAGGACAGGAAAAGAAAAAAAGTTTCATATTCCGTCAAGGTGTCCTGTTTGTGGTTCTAAGGTTGTTAAGGAGGGAGCTTTTTATAGGTGTACTGGTGGTTTAGCTTGTATCGCTCAGCTTAAGAGGAGTATCGCTCATTATGCTTCTAAGGGTGCTATGGATATAGAGGGATTGGGTAGGAAGAATGTCGACCTGTTGGTTGATAGTGGTTTGGTTAGAAGATTGAGTGATCTTTATACTTTGAAAAAGGAGGATTTGCTTAGTCTTCCAAGGTTTGCTGAAAAATCCGCTGAAAACCTGATTGAGGGTATCGAGAAAAGCAAAAACCAGAATCTTGCTAGGTTTATTTATGCTCTGGGTATACCAAATGTGGGGGAGCATATGGCTAGGGTTCTTGCTGAACATTTCAAATCCCTTGATAATCTTATGAAAGCTAGCGTGGAGGATTTGACGAGTATTCACGAGGTTGGTCCAGAAACCGCTGAAAGCATAGTATCTTTTTTCAGGGAGAAAACAAATAGGGATGAGATTGAGAGGATGAAAAAACTTGGGGTTAGGGCTACTGTTGAAAGAGTGGAGAAGAAGAAAGGTTTACTTGATGGTAAGGTTTTTGTTTTCACTGGCGCATTGAAATCTTTTAGCAGAGAGGAGGCGAAGAGTTTGGTTGAGGAGCTTGGTGGTAGAGCAGCGAGCAGTGTTAGCAGGAACGTTGATTTTGTTGTTGTTGGAGAAAACCCTGGGTCGAAGTACGATAAGGCAAAGAAACTGGGTTTGAAGATTATTGATGAGGAGGAGTTTAAGAAGATGGTTGGGAGGAGTTGATTATGGAAGCGATTATTCTTGCTGGTGGTTTTGGGACAAGGTTGGCGCCGCTCACTTATACGAGAGCTAAACCATTGTTACCTATTCTTAACAAACCCATGATTACCTATCTCATTGATTCTTTGCCGAAGGAGATTGACAAGGTTGTGCTTGCAGTGAATTATAGGAAGGATCAGATTGAGAAGTATTTTAAGGAGAATGATGTTGGTAGGGAGATAGTGGTGAATGAGGAGCCTAAGCCTCTTGGTACTGGGGGGGCTGTGAAGTTCGCTGAGAAGCATATTACAGGCACTTTTGTTGTTTTGAATAGTGACATAATCTCTTCTCTTAATCTCAAAGAGATGATAGGTTTCCATAGGAGGGTTAATGCTGTGGCTACTATCTCACTTTGGCCTGTTGATAATGTGTCTGAGTTTGGCGTGGTTGAGATAAAAGAGGATAGTAGAATAACATCTTTTATTGAGAAACCTAAACCTGAGGAGGCTCCTTCCAACCTTATTAACGCTGGAGCCTACTGTCTTGAGCCCTTTGTACTGGATTATATTGATACCGGTAGGCTTGTTTCGATGGAGCAGGAGATTTTTCCAAGATTAATCGAGGATACTAAAGCTTTTTATGGTTACCGTATCTCTGAATACTGGGTTGATGTTGGGAGGATAGAGAGTTATCTCAAGGTTAACCGTCTTTTGTTAGATCATAACGGTAGAGAATATGTGGTTGGAGAGAGGAGTGAGATAAAAGGGAGAATCAAGTATTCATCACTTGGATGTAATGTTTTTGTTGATGAACATTCAATTGTTGAGTCTTCTATAGTTTTTGACAACGTTAGGGTAGAAAAAAATGCTGTGGTGTTAAATTCTGTTGTTGGAGAGGGTTGCGTCATTAAAAAAGGTGCAAGGGTTGTTAACTGTGTTGTTGGTGACGATGAAGTTGTAGAGGAGAATGCTGTTGTTGAAAACACAAAGGTTTGGACAAAACCTTTGCCAGAGGGTTATCCAAAAAGGCAAGTGGGAAATGTTATCAAAAAGTAATGGTGTTAAAGTTGTTTTGGATCACCGCGAGAGAGGTATAAAGGAGAGTGTAAAAGAGGTCTTTGATAACGTTGAAATGGCTTTGCTCCCTGTTGGAGACATTGTTTTGTTGTTCCAAAACCATGCTGTTCTGGTGGAGAGGAAAACGGTTTCTGATTTTGTTAGTTCGATAAGGTCAAACAGGCTTTGGGAGCAGCTTCTTAAAATCATGAGGACAAAGAGAATGTATGGTTACAAAATTAAACGCAAGATACTCATCGTCCATGGTAGCGTTCTTGATAACCTGCTCCTGCTGGATAAGAACTTAAACAGTAGATTCTGGGCTAGCTTTTCTGGTGCTCTCATGGAGATTACCTACGTTTATGGTATACCTGCTTTTTTCCTTGAAGATGATTCTGCTGTTCCAACCTTTCTCAGGATTCTTTGTAAGAGGGAGTTGAGTGGTTCAAACGATGCTTTTCCGAAACCAAGGTGGTTTAGGAAAAAAGCGAGGAATCTCCCTGAGAAGGAGCAGCGGATATACTTTTTGAGTTCTCTGCCAAATGTTGGGGAGGTTCTTGCAAGAAACCTGATTGAGCATTTTGGTTCAATAGCTGCTGTTGCCAATGCAACGATAGAGGAGCTTCGGGAGGTAGATGGTGTTGGGGAGAAAAAGGCAACACAGATATACGAGGCGTTTCATTAGGGTTTAGAGGTGTGTGGTATGACAAAACTGTTTGGAACCAACGGTATAAGAGGAGTGGTTAACGAGGATATGACTGGTGAACTTGCTCTCTCTATGGGAAAGGCGATTGGTAGTTATCTAAGGAAAACAAGGGATAAACCGTCTGTTGCCATTGGAACCGATGCGAGGGTATCAAACAATATGCTTAAAACCGCGTGCACCTCTGGTTTACTTTCTGTTGGCTGCGATGTTGTAGATCTCGGTATCCTCCCAACTCCTACGCTTCAGTTTGCCGTTAAGGAGAAGGATTTTGATGCAGGTGTTATTATAACCGCTTCTCATAACCCGCCGGAGTTTAATGGCATTAAGGTTATTGATGGTGATGGTACAGAGCTTGCTAAGGATCAGGAGGAAGAAATAGAAGGGATTTATTTCAGTAAAAACATTGAAAAAACTCCTTGGAATATGGTTGGAGGTTTCTCTCAATGGGATGGAGCGATTGACCTTTACAAAGAAAGTATACTCTCCCATGTTGACGTTGATGTTATAAGGAATGCTAGGCTAAGGGTTGTTCTTGATTGTGGTAACGGTGCAGGTTGTTTTGTGGCGCCATCTTTGCTTAAGGAGTTGGGTTGTGATGTAAGGGAGTTAAACTGTGAACCCGATGGTTTCTTCAAAGGCAGACCCTCTGAACCGGTACCTGAGAACCTTAAGGAGTTGATGAAAAAGGTGCCTGAGGAGAATGCTGTTTTTGGTGTCGCTCAAGATGGTGACGCTGATAGAGCGATTTTTGTTGATGAAAAAGGCAATTTTGTTTTTGGTGACAAAAGCTTCGCACTTGTCGCTAAATATGTTGTTAGGCAAAACAAGGGCGGGAAGGTTGTTACACCTGTTTCAACTTCAAGTTGTTTGGAAGAAGTAGTTAGAGCAGAGGGAGGTGAAGTGATTTATACAGCTGTTGGTTCTCCAATAGTAGCTAGGGTCATGAAAAAGGTTAACGCTGTTTTTGGTGGTGAGGAAAACGGCGGTTTGATTTTCCCTGAACATCAGTATTGCAGGGATTCTGCTATGACTTTTGCTAAGATGCTGGAGTTGCTTGCCTTTGAGAAAAAACCTTTGACTGAGTTGATTGATGAGCTTCCGAAGTATGAGGTTGTTAAACTTAAAACACGTTGTCCAAATGATAAGAAATCTCAGGTGATGGAGAGGTTGTCTGAGATTGTTGCAGATGAGTCAGAGGTGGAGAGGATAGATAGAACCGATGGCGTTAAGATTTACACAAAAAACGGTTGGGTGCTTGTTAGACCCTCTGGCACAGAACCGATTTTTAGGGTGTTCGCGGAATCTAAAAGTAAAGCTGTAGCTGAGGAGCTTGCATCCAGATATAAAAAAAAGGTTGATGAGGTTGTTCAACATTAGATCAGGGATGAGATGCTAATACTGTGAAAAGGAATTAAACCATGGAAACATTTACTTTATGAATGTACTACGTTTCAGGTGAATTGTTAACAGAGAATGGTTTTGAGAAGGGATACGTTTGTGTGGAGAATAATGTCATTGTTGAGGTTGGTCAAGGAAACCCTCCTGAGAAGCCTGCTGCAGAAGGTTATGTTACTCCGACCTTCTTTAACGCTCATACCCATCTTGGAGATGCCTTTATTGGGGAAAAAATAGGGAACCTGCCTAGGGATTTGGAGAAGCTGGTTGCTCCACCAGATGGTTTGAAACATAGGTTGCTTGCTGAAGCATCAGATAAAGAAATCATTGAGGGTATAAGATCATCGCTTGGTTTTATGATTAAAAATGGTACTTTTTTATTCTGCGATTTTAGAGAAGGTGGTTTAAGGGGTTTAAACCTTATCAAAAAAGCATTGAACGGTTTACCTGTTTCACCTGTTCTTCTTTCCCGCCCGTCGAATCTTGTTTATGACAAAGGTGAGTTGGATGTGTTGCTGGATAACTCAGAGGGTATTGGGTTGAGCAGTATTTCTGACTGGGATTATGATGAGATTAAAAAGGTTGCCAGGCACACAAAAAAAAGGAGGAAGGTTTTTGCGTTGCATGTGAGTGAAAGATGCAGGGAAAACATTGATGAGGTTCTTGACCTTAAACCGGATTTCCTTGTTCACATGGTTTATGCCACCAAGGATGATCTTGAAAGGGTGAAAGATGAAAATATACCTGTTGTGGTTTGTCCTCGTTCAAATGTTTTTTTTAATCTTAAACCAAATATTGAACTTATCAGAGAGATAGGTGTAGCACTCGTTCTTGGTACGGATAATGCCATGGTTTCTACTCCAGATGTTCTTGAGGAGGTTAGATGGATTAAAAGACGTTTTAAGGGGTTTAAGGTTGAGGAGTTGCTTGATATGGTAACCTATCTTCCAAGGAAGGTTTTTAGTCTTTCGACTCCATCGTTTGTGGAGGATTCAAAGGCTGATTTTGTTGTTTTGGATACGAAATCTTTAAAACCATTATTTGTTTCACTTGCCAAGGGAGTTGAAAGGGTATGAAGGTAAAGGAAGCGATGTCCAAGGATATGATTGTAACGTATGTTCCAGGTACTGTGAAGGATGCTCTTAGAACCTTGGCGAAACACAATGTTTCAGGTATGCCAGTTCTTAGGAAGGGTACTAAGGAACTTGCAGGCGTTGTAACAAGGAGTGATATATTTAGGAACCCTAATGAGGAGCAGCTTGCCCTTATTATGAGCAGTGAACCGTTTGTGATTGGACCAGATGATGATGTTAAAAAAGCTGCTAAACTTTTTTATGAGAACCGAATACATGGTTTACCTGTTATAAATAATAAAAAGGAGTTGCTTGGGATAATAAGCCCAAGGGATCTTCTTAGACTTGTTGTTGAGAGAAATAACAGGTTGGTTGAGAGTTACCTTAGCAACGTTTGTGTACCGGTTTATCAAGAGACTCCTCTGCCGGTACTTATGGAGATTATCACCATAACAAATGAGAGTGCTTTACCTGTGTTGAATGATGATTTGAAGTTGGCTGGTATTGTAACGGATGGTGATCTTTTCAAACTCAGCCATATAAAGGAGAGTGTTTCTGCATCAAACCTTGGTTTAGGTGATGACGAGGATGCTTGGACCTGGGAAGGCATACGTGATGTGTTAAGGCTTTATTATTCAACTTCAAAGGTTGATTTACCGCAGGTTCCTGTTAAGGAGATCATGGTTGTT
>JAGGZU010000038.1 GCA_021161865.1 Thermoplasmata archaeon | reverse complement strand
GATATAGGCGTGTACTCGGTTAGTATAATATTCGTAGCACTTGGTGTGCTTGGTTTCCTTATTTCCTCGTCAGAGGAGAAGCAGTAGTTCTTTTGTGTTTTAATGTGTATTTCTTTTGTCAACCACTCTTTTAGCTTTTAACCCCTCCATAGGTATGCCCTTTGGTGGAAGCACAACAACTCTTGGTGTCAACGTGATGATGCTTTTTATCTCATCTCTGAGCAGGTTTTCAAGGTTTTTTTTGGTTTTTTCATCCAGTTTCTCGTTGCTTTCTACTTCAACGGTAAGCTGATCCATACCCTCTTCTCTTGTAATTATCATGCGCCAGTTGCTTCCAACCATCGGGTTTTTCATCAGCACCGTTTCTATCTGACCAGGGTAGATGTTTGTTCCCCTGATGATTATCATATCATCACTTCTTCCCTTAACTGGTGCATGTTTAACATGGGTTCTTCCGCAGTTACAAACCTTAGCATCGTAGAGTTTAGATATGTCTCTGGTTCTATAACGTAAAAGAGGCATACCTTCTTTTGTTAGTGTCGTTATCACAAGTTCTCCTTCCTCTTCAACATCAACCGGCTCTAGAGTGACAGGGTCAACCACCTCAACAAGAAAGTGGTCCTCCCAGAGGTGTAAACCATCGTGTTCATCGCAGTCTGTTGAAACACCTGGTCCACACATCTCTGTTAAACCATAGATGTCATGTACATCGATGCCCCACATCTCCTCTATCTTTTTCTTTAACTCTTTGGTAAACATTTCTGCTCCAAACAATCCGCTGTGGAGTTTCAAATCATTGGGTTCTATCCCCATATCTCTTGCAACCTGACCCAAGTGTAGTATATAGGATGCAACACCTGAGACAAAGGTTGTACCGTAGTATTTCATGAGTTTTATCTGTCTCTCAGATTGTCCTTTTCCTGTGGGTACAACGAGTGCTCCTACTTTTTGGGCACCGTAGTGGAATCCGAAGGCACCGGTGAAGGTTCCATATGGAATAGGATTCTGGAAAACATCCTTTTTTGTCAATCCTGACATTGTTAAACATCTTGCCATAACCTCAGACCAAACCTCTATGTCCTGAGGTGTGTAGCAGACCGTTATTGGTGTGCCTGTGGTCCCAGAGGATGCATGTAGTTCTATGTATTCTTCGAGAGGTAGTGTTAGCATACTAAAGGGTGCGTTGTCTCTTAAATCGTTTTTTGTTGTGAACGGCAGTTTTTTTATGTCCTCCAGCGTTTTTATGTCCTGTGGTTTAACTCCTTTTTCATTCAGTTTTTTCCTGTAGAAGGGAACGTTGTTGTATACTCGATGTACGGTCTCTCTCAGTCTTTTCAACTGTAATTCCTTGATTTTTTCTCTACTCATCGTCTCAATTTTCTTGTTAAACATGTTGTCCATGGTTCTCTCCTGGTGTGGGGAATAGCGATTTTGTTAAAATAGTTTGTTGAAGACCAGCTGTACTCTCATGTTTTTATGCAGTGATAAAGAAAACCCCAGTCTCTCAAATTGTTTACCATGTTTTGAAGTGGTAGGTTTGGTTTATCCATCTCCCCTCTGAATCATAGACGTCAACATGCCAGTATATATCTGATAGGCTTGGTAAAGGTGTTATCAGTGTCGCAGTGAATGTGTTGTTGTACTGGTTGACCATGGAAACATTGTTGACCTGGATTCCATGGATTGAGATGTTGAATGGGTCGCCCTCGGGGTCTTTAACTGTTATGGTTACATGCTGCAGGTTTGTACTTATCATTTCTGAGTTGTTCTCTGGTAGTTCATCTGAAATCACTGGTGGGAGGTTTATAAGCCCCCATTTCTTTTCCAGCTGCTGTAGGTATGGGAGAAGTGAGGTAAGATTTTTTTCCTCCAGCATTACTTTGGTTTTATTCAGTAAATTACTGGCTAAACCCCTTAGCTTGGGGTACTTCTCTATGAGGGGTGCAAAGGTTCCTCCAAACAAGTCTGTCATCTTGGTAGGGTTTGTGAAATCCAGTATATTCCACCTGAAAGCTATTAAAAGTACTAGGATTTCTACGAGCGCTATTAAAACCGGTATCGGTAGTCTATCCAGCAAAGGCAGTATGTTGTTGATCATCACCGATTCTGCATATGGACCAAGGACTTTGCTGAGCAACGGTACAAACAGTCTGTCCCTGAAGTTGTTCTTCATGAATTTAAATGTACTCCATGTAGCCTCCTGCGGGCTTACGTCAACGGTGTATCTTAGTGTGTCTGTTGCCGTGTTACCTGCTGAGTCCTCAACAGTCAACCTTATATCATAGTCTCCTTCCCCATACATGTAGAGTAATGGGACGGTGAAGTTTTTTTCATGAAAGACATAAACAGGCTTTTTTTGTTTACCCATTATTGTGGTGTAGGTGTGAGGTATTATCTCCCAAGTATATGAGGTGATTTCATCTCCCTCTGGGTCAACAACCTGTGCATCAAGGTGTACGAATCCTTGTAGTTTGAGTAGTCTTGAGGAGTTTGGCAGGAAGCTTATAATCTGCCGGAGTTTTCTTCCATAAAAATAGTCAGCCCATTTCGCCCATAAGAGGATTGTTCCGGGTTTCCACGGTCTGCTGCTTTTTGGTTTGTCAACCAGTATTGTAACTGCTGGTGGTTTGTTTTTTGTTACAATTATCTCAGTGTAATCTTCACTGGTTTCTCTGCTGTCTGTGACCTTTAGCTTGCAGGTGTATGTGCCGTTTTCTTTATACACATGGGAGGGTTTTTGTTTATCGCTTGTTGTTCCATCTCCAAAGTCCCAGTGGTACTTTATGTTTCCCTGATAGTATACCACTAGAGGTGTGAAGTTTACTTCAAATGGTGCTATCCCAGTTTTTTTGTCAACAAATATTTTTACGAATAAAGGAGGTTTTTCTACGTTATTTCCAGTGAATATAATGTGCTGCATGGTTGCTGCAGCGAATATCGAGAGTATGATGATTATGGCGATAGCAAAGGATATTATTCGTTTAGTCTTTTTATACACAATATAATTATTTTAGATATAGTATATATAGTTTAAGCTAAAAATGGCCGTTTTTTTAACATTTTTAAAGAGAAAGAGCCAGGAAAAACCTCTTATTTTATACATGTTTTAAGTATTATTAAAACCATTTATGGTCAGAAAAGAGTGTATTGAGTTATGGCGGCGAAGTCATCACTTAGGTCTTTCATCGGTGGTAAGGTTGATTCTTTTGTAACACGAGCGTTGAGAAGTGATGTTGGTAGAAAACTTATTTCTATGGTTTTAGGTTCTCCTCTTTACAAGTCGGTGAAGGATAAGGTAGACAGGTTTCGTGATAAACGTTTAGAGGAGCTCGTGCGTTCCAGGCCTTTACCTCAACACATAGCCGTCATCATGGATGGAAACAGGAGATACGCCAGACGTTTGGGCTTGAGCGAGGAGGAAGGACATCGTCTTGGAAGAAATAAACTACAGGATGCGTTGGATTGGTGTCTAGACCTTGGTATTAAGGTACTCACAGTTTATGCCTTCTCAACAGAGAATTTTAAGAGGAATGAGAGAGAGGTTAGAAGTCTTTTAAATCTGTGCAGGGAGGAGCTTGAGAGGGCGTCTAAGGATTCAAGGATTCACAGGAACCAGGTGAGAGTAAATATAATAGGGCGTCTTGACCTTCTACCAGAGGAATTAAGAGCGTCGGCGCAGCACATCATGGATGCAACAAAACATTACTCAAAATATATTCTTAACATTGCACTCGCATATGGCGGCAGACAGGAGATCATCGATGCACTTAGGAAGATAGCTGAAGACGTCAAGGGAAATAAGCTTAGTATCAAAGACATCAATGAAAAAACCGTTTCATCCTATCTTTACACCAAGGATGTGCCTGATCCAGACCTAATTTTTAGGACATCTGGAGAGGAGAGGATATCAAACTTTTTGCTTTGGCAGCTTGCCTATTCTGAGCTGTATTTTTCAGATGTTTATTGGCCTGCTCTTAGAAAACGAGATTTTTTACGTGCAATACACACCTATCAACAGAGGAAACGAAAGTTTGGTAGATAATCTCTTATTTTTTTCCCTTCTCTACCTCTTCCGCTATCTCTCCAAGTTTTTCAAACTCTCTATATATCACAACATAGATGATTATGCCCGAGAATATCAATATGGCTGCCAATGAAAGAAGGCTTTGCAGGTATTCCGGGAATACAAACAGTGAGAGGAGTGAGAGAGCTATAAGTACACCACCTAAAAAAAGAGCTGTTACAGCAATCTTTTTTGTTTTTGAACCATAGGTTACCATGTTTACGATGGTTGTGGTTTTTGAGAGAGTTTCAAAGCGTTTTCCACCTTGCTCTGCATATCTGCAAGCTTCTCGTTGAGTCTACTCTCCTGTTTCTCAAGCGTGTTTTTTCTCAATTCAAGGGTTTCTTTATCCTCCTTCAGCCCTTTTATCACACTCTCCTTACTTTCAGCTTTTATTAAAAGAGAACCTATGCTTTTGTAGAGGGGTGTGTTATCCTTTAGTTTTTCAACCTCTTCCAGCGCCTGTTCCACTTCTCTTAGTCTGATTTCCACTTGTTGTCTTTGTTGTGTAACCATTTGAAGCTGTGACTTCATCTGTTGCAACCTTATTAGTTGATCCTGCAGCTGTGGAGGTATTTCTTCAGATGCCATGTTTTTCACCATCTGAGGGTATCTCGTATCTCCTATTAAATATATTGTTGCAGCAGCATCTTTTTTGTTATCGGAGCGAAGTCAAAATCCTTTATAACAACCATACGGCCAAATACGTATTTTCTTATAACGGGCGTGTATGTTATGAGATCCTTTTCCTTCAGGTAACTCATCTTTTTGGTTTTATCCTCTTTGTACTCCTGATAGGTTCTGTATGCCGATATAAGAACCGCTTCGAATCTTCTATGAGCGAAGAATATGGTTGATGGCGTGTCCAAGTGTTTTTTTTCTGCTTCGTTAGGAGGCCTATACGGGTTGAAGTTTAGGTGATGGAATGTGAGTATTTCGAAACCCAGTTTTTCTATGTTCGGTATTATTATCTTTTTTAGTATTTTTTCTTCAAATAAACGGTTTTTTATTCTTGCTGCAGTGTGGCGGGAGCATCCGACTAGGTTACCTATCTGCTGGGTTGTTGCTTCTGGGTTTTCAACTAAGGCGATTAATACTTTTTTTTCTTTTTCATTCAGTTCATATCCTTGGTTGTTGGTGAACCATTGTTCTTTTGTTTCTTTTTCTTCTGTGTTGTCTGGTGAAAGGGTGTGTTTTAGTATTCTTGAGTAATCGAAGAAACGTTGTATGTTGCTGATTTCGAAGGGGAAGATTGCTTCTTGGGGGTATTCTTTTTCGAGTAAACCAACTTTTCCGAATGTTTCTGTTCTTATTTCGTCTATTTTTCCTATGTCTGTGTATCTTTTGGCTACGCTGAGTGAGAATCCTTTTTCTTGTTCGCCGACTGAGAAGAATATTTCATCGAATATCTCTATGGTTTTTTTTGTTGTTTTAACTCTTTCTTGTAGGGGTATCACTGGGTTGAAGCTGGTGTGTGTTGCTACCATGAGTTCGCAGCCTAGTCTGTTCACCATTGGTACTATGGTGGCGTGGAATAGATTTTGTTGTTGTAATCGTCTTTTTATTGATGTTAAGGTGGAGAGTTTCACGTTTATGAGTGAGGATAGCTCGCTTTCACTTAGGTCAGGGTGTTTTACTAGGCCGTAGAGAACTTTTTTCTCGTTTTTGGTTAGGTTTCTTTGATTCATAGCTTTTGTGGAATGGCTCAGCCAAGTAATATAATTTTCTCATTTTAACAAAACAAAGATTTTAAATTGTAAAAAAGCTCAGATTTATTCTTATAACTATCAAAATAACATTTTCAGTCTTTATAAATTGTCATTGTGTGAAATTGACTGCAAAAGATTTATTAAACACCTTTTCATTCCGAGAGTACACATCCTGAAAGAGTTGGTTGATATGGGGAAAACACTTACCGAGAAAATACTTGAGAAGCATATTGTGGAGGGTGTACCTGAGAAAGGAAATGAGGTAGGTATAAAGATTGATCAAACACTCACGCAGGATGCTACTGGAACAATGGCTTACCTTCAGTTTGAAGCAATGGGTGTTTCGAAGGTTAAAACAGAGCTTTCTGTGAGCTATGTCGACCATAACACCGTTCAAATAGGTTTTGAGAACGCTGATGACCACAAGTACTTGCAGACTGTTGCAGCAAAGTATGGCATAGTTTACTCACGGGCGGGTAACGGTATATGTCATCAGGTTCATCTTGAGAGGTTTGGTAAACCAGGAAAGACTCTGTTGGGTTCAGATTCTCATACACCAACTAATGGTGGAATCGGTATGCTCGCTATTGGTGCAGGTGGCCTTGATGTTGCTGTTGCCATGGCAGGTGGCCCTTTTTACTTAACATATCCTAAGGTTATAAAGATTAATTTGACTGGAAAACTCAAACCATGGGTTACCGCTAAGGATGTTATCCTTAAAGTTTTGGAGATTTTCACTACAAAGGGGAATGTTGGTTGCGTTTTTGAGTACGGTGGAGAGGGTGTTAAAACCCTTTCTGTACCTGAGCGAGCAACCATAACAAACATGGGGGCAGAGTGCGGTGTTACCACCTCGATTTTCCCAAGTGATGAAGTAACAAGAGAGTTTTTGAAGGCTCAGGGTAGGGAGCAGGATTGGGTTGAACTTAAGGCTGATGATGACGCAGAGTATGATAGGGTTGTAGACATTGATTTAAGTGAACTTGAACCGCTTGCTGCCACCCCTCATAGTCCAGGTAACATAAAAACCGTTAGAGAGCTTGAAGGAATGAAGGTTGACCAGGTTTGTATCGGAAGTTGTACAAACTCGTCCTATAAGGATCTTATGACGGTTGCTCAGATGTTGAAGGGAAGAAGAACTCATCCAAATGTGAGTTTTGTTGTTGCACCTGGGTCAAGGCAGGTTCTGGAGAATATAAACCGTGATGGCGGGTTGGAGAACCTCATTGAAGCAGGTGCTCGTATCGCTGAGTCAGCATGCGGTTTCTGTATAGGTAACAGTTATTCTCCTGGCACAAACGCTGTGTCGCTTAGGACAAGTAACAGAAACTTCTTGGGTCGTTCTGGAACAAAAAGTGCACAGGTTTATCTTGTAAGTCCTGAGACCGCTGCTGCAGCTGTTATAACAGGTGAGTTCACGGATCCAAGGGATCTTGAGAAGATGGGGATAAAGTATCCTCGTATAAGCATTCCAGGAAGGTTTTACATAGATGATGGTATGTTTGTTTTCCCTGAGGATGTTAAAGGTGAGGTTGAGATATACCGTGGACCAAACATTGGTGAACCACCTGTGAGCGATCCGTTACCTGAAACAATATCTGGGATTGTTACGATTAAGGTTGGTGATAAGATAACCACGGATCATATTATACCTGCTGGAAGTAGGATGAAGTATAGGTCTAATGTGCCAAAGTACTCGGAGTTTTTGTTTGAGGTTGTTGATCCAACCTTTTATGAGAGGGCGAAGCAGATTAAGGAGAAGGGTAAACATAATATTATTGTTGCTGGCTTAAGTTATGGTCAGGGTTCATCTAGGGAACATGCGGCTCTTTGTCCAATGTATATGGGTGTGAAGGCGGTTATAGCTAAATCCTTCGAAAGAATACATAAAGCTAA
Organism: Thermoplasmata archaeon; assembly: GCA_021161865.1. Lineage (GTDB taxonomy): Archaea > Thermoplasmatota > E2 > DHVEG-1 > B18-G2 > B91-G9. The sequence goes on along the minus strand of JAGGZU010000038.1, from coordinate 365 downwards.
TCTGATTAACTTTGGTATAGTTCCTTTGACCTTTAAAAAGGAAGAGGATTATGATGCTGTTAGTCAGGGTGATGAGCTTGAGATTTTAGATATCAAGGAGTGTATTAAGTCTGGGAAACCTGTGATTGTGCATAATAAAACCAGTGGAACAACCTTTGAGGTTGAGTATGATCTTTCTGAACGGCAGAAGATGATTTTGTTGGCAGGTGGAACACTTGCCTATATGAAGAAAAAGGCTGCATAGGAGGATTTTGAGGTATGGCGCAGAGAGGTATAAGAGAGTTTGATGCAAAAAGAATGCTAGCAAAATACTGGGATGAATATATCGATAAAGGCTATAAATACCATGGTAAAGTAGTTTTAGT